>JAQCEB010000009.1 GCA_027729925.1 Actinomycetota bacterium | reverse complement strand
TGTAAAGTTTTGAGAGTTTAAAAATTCTTGCACAATGAAATCATTATAGATTAGCCAATTTTATAAAAAACCAAAGAGGTTTGTTCAATATTTAGTAATTTATTGACCGAATCTTCTCTCTCTTTGTGCATATTCTCTTAAACACCTTAAAAAATCTATTTTTCTAAATTCTGGCCAATAAACATCTTGAAAAATTACTTCTGAGTATGCACTTTGCCATAATAAAAATCCAGAAAGTCTTGATTCACCACTAGTTCTAATTATTAAATCTATATCTGGAGTTTCCGGAGAGTATAAATGTTGCCTTAGTTGTTCGTCTGTTACATTCTCTAATAAAGTATCGAAATCGTTAGCATCGTTTCTATTTTCATCAATTAAACCTTTTATAGCATCCAGAATTTCCTGTCTTCCACCATAGCCTAATGCTATGGTTAATGTTTTTTGACCACCCGATCTAACCTCTTTTAATTTACTTATAGTTTCTTGTAAGAAAATTGGGAGCATATCAATGCTTCCAATAAACTCGACTTTAAAATTATCTACAACATCATCAATCAATAATTCTTCGAAAAGTTGATTGAGAACTTCAAAATATGGATCTAATTCGGATTTTGGCCTTGATAGATTTTCTCTCGATAGCAACCAACTAGTTATGTATTCAATTCCAACATTATCACACCAAGCAAGGCAGTCTTTGAAACGATTCATTCCAATTTTGTACGAAACCTCGAAACTTAATAAACCTTCTTTCTTTGCATACCTTCTATGTCCATCATGAATTAGACCTATATGTTTTGGTAGTTTTTCTTTTAACAATCGTTTTTGTAAACGATTTTCGTATATTGAGTAAATTAACCTTGAAGATGCCATCTTGATTAAGAGGTTAAAGCCTCAATTTCATCAACTGATTTAGGAGCTTTTTCTGTTAAATTAACTGGGGAATTAGTTGTACACAATATATCATCTTCAATTCTTACACCAATTCCAAGCAACTCTTTAGGAATTTCATGCTTAATAGTTTTAGCATTTTGTAATTCTTCTTTTTCAAGTGCGGTTGCTTTTTCCATACCAAGAGTTTTTCTTCTCTCTCTAATCTCATCAAAATCTCTCTCTAATAAAGGAAACTCAATTACTGGCTTAGTTGGTCTAACATAAATTCCTGGTTCAATTGTTGTAACCATACCGCTCAAAAATTCTCTTGGTTTTCCATTTAGCTCATTACTACCTGCATCATGTACATCTAGCCCTAGCCAATGTCCGGTTCCATGCATAAAAAACTCAAAGAAATGTAGCATCGAAATAGTTTCATCGACACCAAGTGGTACCAATTTGAGATTTACTAGCGATTCAGAAAGTGATTTAATAGTCTGATGATGAATATTTTTCATCGTATTACCCGGAACCACACCTTCTATGCCTTCATTTTGAGCTTTTAGTACTTCGTTGTATATGTCTTTTTGAGCTGAAGAAAACCTACCACTTAAAGGAAAGGTTCTTGTCACATCAGATGAGTACATTCCATACTCCGCTGCAGCATCAATTAGCAGAACCTCATTTTCATTTAACATTTCTCTATTAGTTGAGTAGTGAAGAATGCAAGAATTATTACCACCAGCAACTATTGATGGATAACCTAGCCTTTCTGCACCATTTTCAATAAATACTTTTTCCATATGAGCTGCTACTTGATACTCATGCATTCCTGGTTTTGCAAACTTCATTGCTTCAATATGACCTAGTACTGTAATATCGCATGCTTTTTGTAAAAGTTCGATTTCACCTTCGTGTTTTATAAGCCTTAATTCAGAAATTAATGGAAGCAATGGATGGAGTATTGCTTGACTAAACTCACCGCCCCTTTGATCATATGGGACAGCAGTAGATAACAATTTCCTATCATACTTTTCAAAACTTGAAGATGAGTAATCACAATATATGTCTTTATTTCCTTCTAGTAATTTTGGAAGCATGCTGTTGTATTCATAATTTGAATATGCTTTTACTGCATTAAAATTTTCAACAGCGCCTTGCTGTCCAATTCTTTTACCATCCCAAGTTTCCATTTCTTCATTCCTATCAAGAACAAATAGATGTAATTCGGGTTTAGAGTCTTTAATGAGAATTACAGCATGGGCGTCTGGTTCTGGCCACTCTGTTAAGTAGTAAAAATTTGAGTTTTGTCTAAATGGATACCAAGTGTCGTTATTTCGATAAGAAATTTCGCCACCATGTAGAAGAACAGCACCGTTTTTAATAATTTTGGCAAGTTCTGTACGTGCTATCGTTGAATTACTCATCTATTGATTAAGAATACTCCATCAATTATTCTTTGTTCATTTGATTTATAAAGAAATAAGAATATCTTTGAGTAACACTTTCCATGTTGTTTCATTGTGTTCTCCATCATCTTTAAGGATAAAATTAGTTTTAATATTGGAATTTGTTAATTCTTCATATATTTTTCTAACTCCTGAGGTATAAAAGTTATTGTTTGAACTTAAATCTAATTTCCAGTCAGTTGGATATAAGTCAGCAACAGGTTTATTAAATATTTTTCCCTCATTTGTCCCTACTGTTAAGTTTATAGATGTGTTTGTATTTAAATTTTTCAAGTCTTTTATAAGCTCCTGATAACCAAACCAAAAAGCAGGTGAAAAAGAGATTATGTTATTAAAAGCTGGAAACATTATGGAAGTTTTTAAAGACATCAGTCCTCCCATAGAAGCACCCATTACTATTTTGTTTACAAAATCAAAATTTACCCCAAAATCATCAATAATTTCTGGTAGATGCTCATTGAAAATATTATCTATATGGATTTCTGCATGATTAACCTCTTTATTTAGAAAGTATGGATTGTACTGAATTGCTCTGTTTTTATTTGATGTTGATGATATTAAAAAATACCCAAAATCATTTTGAGCTTCTAATTCATTTAATAAATTTTCAATTTCAAAGCAGTATCCATAAGAACTTTTATCTTTTAAAAATAAATTTTCAGCATCAAAGGAATAAATTAAGTGGGTAACTTCTCTAAATTTTGGCACCCGAATAATAAACCTATTTGAATCTTCAACATTGATATCAAGGATAGGCTGGCTATAAAAAACATTTGTGAACGACTTATCGTATTGTGAAAATTGAAGCACTTAATTATTTTATATAATCATTGAGTTGATTAGCGACATTTTTTGCTTCAATTTCTCCTTTTGTGATAATTAAAACTACATTATCGCCTGCTATAGATGCTGCCATTCCCGAAATATTCAAATTATCAATAGAATCAGCAACAACAGTTGCTGCAGCGGTTAGGGTTTTTACAATAACTTGATTTAAAACAAAGTCTACGTCAAGTACAAAATCTTTTAGAGCTTTTGTAGCTATTTTGAACTGTGCAGAGTTTTCTTCTTGTGTTGGAAGGATATAAATTAATCTACCGTTTTTAAATCTTTTCTTAACAGCCCCAATCTCACTTAAATCTCGGGACAAAGTTGCTTGAGTAATAATTATCCCATTTTTTTTTAACATACCTTTTAACTGGTTTTGCGACGATACATTACCTTCATCAATAAAATCAGCAATTAATCTTTGGCGCTGAATTGTTGCTTTCTGCATAATGTATAAATATACAATAATCTGTATATTTATACAATTATAGATTTTTATAGATGCTGGCTGCTAACTTTAATGCTTCTTCCTTAGAAACTGGACCTTCGTTAATTCTCTGTTCGTAGAGAGCTTTCATTATTTCTCCAACTTTTGGGCCCGGTTCAATATTAAAATGTTTCATGATTTCATCCCCAGTAACTGGTGGTCTTAATTTTGAAATTTCTTCTTTTTGGGCTACTTCAAAAATTCTTTTTTCCATTTCGTCAAGATTGTTATTTATTTCTTGAGCCTTGTCTTTATTTTTTGTAGTTACGTCAGCTCTTACTAATTCATTTAACTCATTAATAAGATCCCCTGCATCAACCATATATCTTCTGACTGCAGAATCTGTCCATCCCATTTTAAAAGTATGTGGTCTTAGATGTTTTTCGACTAGATTAGAGACATCTTTTATTGTTTTTTTATCATATTTTAAACTATGCAATATCTCTTTACTCATTTTCGCGCCAACTACTTCATGATGTCGAAAATGAACTTTGCCATTTTCTACACCTTTAGTTTTAGGTTTTCCTATGTCGTGTAAGAGTGCGCTTAATCGAGAAACTATATTTGGCGATACTCTATCAACAACTAATAAGGTGTGTTCATAAACATCTTTATGGTTATGCTCAGGATCTATTTCAATTTTGAGTTCATTTAATTCCGGAATAATATACATACTTAATCCACTTTCAACTAATGCTCTTATTCCAAGGGATGGATTGTCCCCAATTAGAAGTTTTGATAATTCATCTCTAATTCTCTCTTTTGAAACTATCTTTATTCTTTCTACATTGTCTTTTATTGCTATAAAAGTTTTTTTGTCTGGTGTAAAACCATGGGTACTAATAAACCTACAAACTCTCATCATTCTCAAAGGATCATCAGAAAAAGAAATAATAGTCGTCGGGAGTCGTTATAGTGCCAGATGCTAAATCTTTTAATCCAGAATATGGATCAATGAGTCTTTTCTCATTTATAGAATATGCAATTGCATTGATTGTAAAGTCTCTTCTTGACAGGTCTGTATCTAGGTTTGATGCTGATTCAATATTTGGGTTTCTAGAATCTATAGAGTATGTATCTTTTCTAAATGTCGTAATGTGTATTGAGCTTTCTCCTTTTTGAAGCTCTATAGTCCCAAACGCCTTGCCTATTTCTGTGGTTTTATAATTATTTTTATTTAGTAATTCAATAGATTGCTCCGGAGTAGCACTAGTAGTAAAGTCGAAATCTGTGGTATTTTTTCCAAGTATTCCATCCCTAACCGCACCACCGACTAAATAAAATTCATGGCCTTTATTTTCATAAAGCTTAGATATGTCATTTAAATATTCGTTATTCTCTAGCAATTCAAGTAGCGTTCTTGGTACCATATTGATAGCTTAGAAGAATAACGGAGACATTAGAAGTATGAATTCAAAAGTAGATTTTGCTGCTGGAGGAATTGTCATAGAAAAAAATAAAATTTTAATTGTAAAAAATAAAAAAGGTGACTCAAGTAATGATTCTGAAAGCTGGTGGGGTTACCCGAAAGGACATCTTGAAGAAGGTGAAAAGCCTTCCGAGGCTGCGGTTCGAGAAGTAATCGAAGAAACTGGTTTTATCGTTGAGTTACTAGATGAAAAACCAATTGCTGAGTCAAGGTATGAGATTGAAGTAAACGGTCAAAAGATATCAAAAACTGTTTGGTTTTATGAAATGAAAGTGGTTGAGCCTTTTAAAAACGAACCAGATGATGAGATTCAAGAAATTGCAATAGTTGAGTTTGAAAAAGCTATTGAATTATTGACACATGAGGAAGATAAGAAAATTTTAAAATATGTTTTTAACAGATGAAAAACAAAGAAACACTCATTGGCTAGGTTCTTTTTTTACAAGAAAATGGAATAACGCTTCAGAACTAGTATATTTTGAAAAAGAATATGGTGGTAAGCCTCTACTAAAAAGAGCTAAACGTATTGCTGTGGAAAAAGGATTAATCTTTAACTCATCAATGGTGAACTCAGATAATCAATATCTGTGGAAAACATCTGGCTGGTTAGAAAAAGAAAAGTTAAACGTTTTGTCACTTAATCTTAAAACAACTAAAAATAATAATTTAAATAATATTATTCCGGAGACACTATCAAAATCACATTTTCAAGAGTTACTTGAACTTGACATAAATATATTCGATGAATATTGGCAAAACTCCCTAGCTTCTTTTCAGGAAACACTTGAAAGCTGTAATCAAAACTATTTATTCAAACAAACAAACAACAATGCTGTCATAGGGTATGCGATTTTGGGAGTAACAAATAGATTTAGTTATTTACAGCGCTTTGGAATTAACAAAAACAATCATTCTTTAGGGTTTGGTCAAAACTTGCTTGAAAACATTATTTCATTTGCTAAAAATAAAAAATATATCAATATAAAACTTAATACCCAGGAAAAAAACCTAAAAGCTCAAAATCTTTACTTAAAAAACGGATTCGAATTTACAAAAACAAATTTTATTATTTTCGAATCAGACCACATTTAATTAATGTTCATTAATATTTCTTGTAAGCTTAATATAAATTTATGGAAGAAAAAGATACCTTCGTTGATGCAGTTGAAAGTTTAATAGAAACATTAAAAAAGTTAATAATTAAACCGGTTAAACGCGTAACTGGATTTGCGTCTATGGGAATACTGCTTATAGTTTTACTTTTGTTAGCTCTAGTTTTTCTTTTAATTGGGGTTGTAAAATTAATACAAGGATTTGGGCTCTTGTTAGGAATTGACCCAACTGGCTTTGCATTTGCCACCTTGGGGCTAGTATTTTTAGTTCTAGCTTTAAAAAGCTTTAGGAGAAAAAAATAATGGAAGACTTAGCAATTATAGGATCAGGTCCAGCAGGATATACTGCTGGTATTTATGCAGCTAGAGCTAATCTAAAGCCAATTCTTTTTGAAGGCCTAGAGTCCGGAGGTCAGCTAATGCTTACTACTGATGTCGAAAATTTTCCTGGTTTTGTTGAAGGAATAATGGGACCAGAACTCATGCAAACATTTAAAGCTCAGGCTGAAAGATTTGGAACAGAAATAAAAACAGAAACAATAAACACAATTGAAATTATTGAGAATGGATTTAAATTAAAGAGTTCAAATAATGAATATCTATTCAAATCTGTCATTATAGCTTCCGGTGCTTCAGCAAGATGGTTGGGTGTTGAAGGAGAAAAAGAGTTACAAGGTTATGGTGTTTCTGCTTGTGCGACTTGTGATGGTTTTTTCTTTAAAGAAAAAACTGTAGCAGTTATTGGAGGTGGGGACTCAGCAATGGAGGAAGCTTTGTTTTTAACTAAGTTTGCTTCAAAAGTGATTGTAATCCACAGAAGAGATCAGTTTAGAGCAAGCCAAATAATGCAGGATAGAGTATTGAATCATGAAAAAATTGAAGTCATTTGGAACTCTACAGTTGAAAGAATTAATGGAGATGGAAAAGTAACTTCCGTTGAAATTAATGACCTTAAAAATAATATTCGTAACACAATTGAATTAGACGGTGTTTTTGTCGCTATTGGACATGACCCTAATGTTAAATTTTTAGATGGTTTAGTTGAATTAGATGAGAAAGGTTATATAAAAACAGGATTTACAACTGAAACCAGTACTTCTGTCCCCGGAGTTTTTGCTGCAGGAGACGTAGCTGACTCTATATATAGACAGGCAATCACTGCAGCCGGAAGTGGATGTCAAGCAGCTATTGATGCAGAAAGATGGCTAGATCATTAACTCAAATTTTTTAGATTTTCTAAATGAATTATCAGAAGATGAATTTAAAGACTTAAATAAAAATCTAGTTTCAATAGGCTATCCAGAATCAAGTAATTCAGTTGAAATTAGTTCTTTCGTAAAACTATTCATAAGTGATTACAACCTAGAAAAGAATCTAACCAAAAAAGAGCTCTGGAAAGAACTATTGGTTCAAGGTTATAAATTAGGAGATAGAATACTAACTCTGTCTACCCCTGCTTTATATGGTTCAGATGTTGAAGAGCTTCAAGAATTGCTATCAAGACTGGGTTTTTACTCTGATCCAATAGATTCAATTTATGGAAAACCAGTGGTTCGTTCTGTTGAATCTTTTCAAGAAAATAGAGGTTTAAAAGTTGACGGTATTGTTGGTTTGGATACGGCAAAAGAAATAAGAAAATTTATCAGACCAAATTTAAATACTTCCTTAAATGAGGCAATAAAAACATTTAGACCGGCTAAGAGTGTGTTAGATGTTGTTGTTTTCGTAGATAACTATGGAGAATATAGAGATCAAATAGTGTTTTATGAAAAGTTAAAAGAGATAAGTAACTCTAACAATATTAGTATAAGTTTCGCTTCTGAAGTTTCAGAAAATATTGATCCTCAAAATGTTATCAAGTATGTAAATAAACATCATCCAAGCTTATTTTTAATTTTTAAGATGGGGACTGAAGAAAGTAGCAACTACTTTCAAGGGAAATACTCAATTAGTAGTATTGGAGCAAAAATCTCATCAGTACTTGAGAGTAATTTGAACATTAAATCTGAAGGAAAAAACTCACCTTTACTTAAAAATACAAAATCTGTAGCATTAATAATTAATGGTAATTTTTACCAATTAAATTTAGATACTATCTTTTCTCAAATTCAAACAGTTTATAAAGATTTTTATAAGTCTTAAGAAAACTTTTTCAAAAACTCATTTACATTTTCTAAGTTTTTAAAATTTAAATTTATTTTAAAACCATCTTGATTTTTTTGAACAACTACTTTAGAACCAAGGTAACTTTCAAGTTGGTTTTGAATGTAAAGTGACTCCTCATCTAAATCACTTCTGCCTTGAAGCTGGTTGACCTTATCTTCTACTACTCGACTAGTAAGTTTAAGGTTTATTATTTCTTCTAATATTTTATCTTGTAATACATGATCTAAAATAATTAATGGTCTTACCTGACCAAAGGTTACTAAATTACTTTTTAAGGCATTTTGAACTTTTGAACTTAAATTAGAAATTCTCAAAAGGTTTGATACGTATGGTCTGCTTTTTCCAACTAGTAAAGCTATTTCTTTTGCGCTCAAAGAATATTTCTCTTGAAGAGACTTGTAACCCAGTGCTTCTTCAATTGTGTTTAGTTGAGAGCGCTGTGTATTCTCAACCAGGCCAATAACTGCTGCATCTTGTTCTGAAACGTCTTTAACTAATGCAGGTATTTCTTTTAATCCAATATGTTTAGAAGCTCTAAGCCTCCTCTCACCAGCTATTAATTTATAATTATTTTCTCCTAGATGTTGAACAATAATAGGTTGTAAAACTCCACTTTTTCTAATTGATTCAGATAATTCAAGATGTTTTTTTTCATCAAAATAAGTACGGGGTTGAGATTCACTTATTGAAATATTTTCGATATTAAGATTTTCTACTTTAAAATCACGAACATCAACATTACTAATTAAGCTACTTAATGATCTTTTCATATTTCTATCTTACTAACTAATTCTTTTACTAAGGATAAATACTCATTTCTAGCTTTACTATTTTCTGGAAAATTTGATACAGTTTTAGCATAAAAGGGACTATCGGCAATTTCTGTTGACTGTGAAATATGTGATTCAAATAATTTATCAGAAAGAAGATATCTTAATTCATTTAAAAAGTCTAGAAAACTAGATCTCCTATTATCAACTTGATTCAAGATAACACCAAGAAAGATAGGATTATTTGTTGGAATTTGAGAGATTGTTTTTTTTGCAAAGTTCATTGCTTGTGCGACCCCCTCAACAGCAAGAAACTCCGGCTTTGCAGGAATCATATAATAATCAGATGTTGAAAGTGCTTCTTGTACTAAAGAACTCATTGTTGGTGGGGTGTCTATAATGACAAAATCAAAATTTTTGAAATATGGTATATTCCTAATCTTTTTTAATTTTGATCCACCGATTATTTTTTCTTGATTATATTTTGAGATCGATTGATCTGAAGTTATTAATGCAAATTTATCGTTCATTATAATAGGATTAATGTCCACGACACCTTCTAATAAATCAACAGAACTAGTTTTATTATTATTATTTTTATCCTGATTTAAGTATGTAGCTACATTTCCCTGTGGATCTAAATCAATTAACATTGTTTTATAACCCATGTCACTTAACAGACTACTTATATTTACAGCTGCAGTAGTTTTACCAACCCCACCTTTTTGACATAATATAGAAATTATTTTCACTTAACAGTTATAACATCAATGTGTCTTAAGTCTTCTTTATTAATATAAAAATTCAAGTGTTTCACGTGAAACTTTTCACTGTCGTATTCTGTTTCTTTATCTGCAGAAGATACAACATATGTAGAGTTTTCTTTGTTTTTTAACAAATTTAGTGCGTTTTCAGTAGAAATATAACATCTGGATACAAATAAACCCTCTTTTACAATAGTTTTATTCGCATCTTCTAAGGTCGGTTTAATATTATCAAGATTTAAGATATTTTTTAATCTAATTAGTTCATTTATTCTAGATTCTTTTATATCAATCAAACTAATTAGATTGTTTGAAGTTATCGCTAAAGGAATTCCTGGAATTCCTCCACCTGTTCCTAAATCAAATATAGTTTTATTTTTTATTTCAAGTTCTTGAAAAACAATTGAAAAATATAAAGAATGTACTATAAACTCGTCCCAAATAAATTGATCATTTTTTTGACTAATTAAACCAGTTTTTATACCAGTTTCTTTTAACCAACTATGGTATTTAATTAATATATCTAGCTTTTTTTGAGCAAGCTCGTAACCCCAATTAGGTAATTGAGGTTCAAAATTCATTCTTCTTCTTCGGGAGCAAATACAACAGATCTATAAGGTTCTCTGCCTTCAGAATAAGATCTAATGCCTGACAGTTGTGATGCTGCGTCGTGAAGAGTTTTTCTATCGACTGAATTCATAGGTTCTAACATAACTTCTTGTTTATCCTCAAGTATTTGTTTGCTTAATCTTTCTGCATAAATAGTAAGAGCTTCTTTTCGTTTTGAAGCATAATCAGCGACATCTAATCTAAGCCTGGTTCCTGCGCCGGTTTTTCTCTGAACAACTGTTCTTGTTAATTCATGCAAAGATCTAATAATAAGTCCCTTTTCACCAACTAACGCTTCTGTTTGTTCTCCCGTTACTTTTACAACTAAATTTTCATCTTCTAATTGTCCTTCAACGCCACCTTCTAACCCAAAAGATTTAACTAAACCTTTTAAAAATTCAATAGATACCTTCAATTGCTCATCTTTGTCTGCTTCAACCCTGGGTTTTTTTGGGGAATAAGTTTTTTTAAAAGCAGTTCTATTGTTTTTATTATTATTATTACTTTTATTATTAAACTGTCTATTTTGTCCGTTTCTTACAGATATTCGTACTAAAGCTTTTTTACCACCCACTCCAAAAACACCACCTTCTGGTTCCTGAAGTATATTAATATTTGCTTGGGTTGCATCTTCTAAATTTAGTTCTTTCAAGCCTGCTTTAATAGCATCATCAATAGATTTAGCTTCAACTTCTACCCATTTATTGTTAGGCATTATTTTCTCCTTCTTTTTTTGCGGTTTTTACGAGGATTTTCAGATATTGGACTATCTGCATCGGTTTCGTTTTTTTCTTCTTTTTTATTCGAGTTTTTATTCTCTATTTCTTTGTCATCAATTTTGACAATTAAAGCCTGCTGACCAATTCTAAATATGTTTCCTGTTAAAAAATAAAGAACAAGTCCTGTAGGCAAAGTCCATGAAATAAATCCAAAAAATAGCGGCATTACTTTCCCAATCATCTGCATCTGTTGGGCTTGTGGGTTATCTGGTTTACCTGATTTTTTTTGAATTTGATTTTGTTGATAAAGTGCTGTCAAAATAACTAATAAAATTAAAAGTAAGTAAGGTACTCTTTCACCCCAGCTTATGACTTCAGATGGTGGTATTTGTAGATCCATAGCAAAAAATGAAAGTCCTTCATGTATTTCTAAGTTTTGGAAAAGATTTGAACTTGATTGAATAAAAGCAAGTGGCTCTCGCAATACTCTAAACAAAGCAAACCAAATAGGCATTTGAATAATTAAAGGAAGTATGCAACCTAAAGGGTTAATTCCTTTTTCTTTATACATATTAGCCATGGCTTTGTTTAGCTCTTCTTTGTTATCTTTATATTCTTTTTGAAGCTTCTTAATGTCAGATTGGGCGTCTTGCATTCTCTTTGTTGATCTAGTTTGTCGAAGTGTTAGTGGGAAAATTATGATGTTAATAATCACAGTTAAAATCACTATTGAAAAACCATAAGAATTTGTATAATCATATATAAATGAGAGTAAAAACCCTATAGCTAAAGCAAATGGTTCTAATATTGCCATTTTTTACCAAATTTCTTAAAAACTGTATTACATGTAAGGATTCTTCCAAAAATTAGTGGAATAGATCTAATAAAACCTTTGTTTTGCAAGCTATCTGAAATTACTTGGCTACAGGATGGATAATAGAGGCAGTTTCCTCCTCCAAGCCCTAAATAATTTAGAAAAAGCCTAACAAACTGAAATACGTAACTTAATATTTTCATTCATTTCTTTAGCGTTGGGTGAGATAAAATTATTTCTTTAATTTCTAACGTTGATAATTTTGAAGATTCGGTATTTCCTAATACTAATATATCAACGGTTTGTTTTGTCTCAATTCCCCTAACTACTTCCTTAATCCTTCTTTTAAATCTATTTCTGATTACTGCATTAGCAAACTTACTAGAAATAGTTATACCTAGTCTTGAAAGCTCTTGGTTGTTTTCTTTTATAAAAACTTTCAAGCTTTTTGCAGTAAAACAAAATTTTTCTTCTCTTAGGTTTTCAAAATGAAACTTTTTATTTAAAGCAGTGAATTCCACTACTGAACCTATGCTGACAGAATTTTTCGACCTTTGTTTCTTCTTCTTTTAAGAATATCGCGACCTGCTCGTGTTCGCATTCTGGATCTAAAACCGTGTTTTCTACTTCTTTTTCTATTACTAGGTTGATAAGTTCTTTTCATTTTTTACCTGACTGTAAGAATATATCAAAAAAGTTTTTATTCAAACCTAAAATAATTTTAATTTTTGTAGTTCGCGAAAAACAAATTACGTTCGCGAAAAACAAATTAACTAACTTTTTAAAAGGCTACCAAAATATTTTTCTTGTTATGTTTGTAACTCAAAATAGGTTGTTTTTATTGGGTTTAAATGAAATATTTTATATTTGTGAATTCTTAGTTTGTTTTTCACACTCTATTAATTGAAATTGTTTTAATTTAAATTAATTAAATAATGGAAACGCAAAACATTAAATTTATAGATTTAGGAATTATTAGAGAAGATATACTTAATTCACTCCCAAACAAAACAGATAGATATTGGTTAGATCAGGTCGATTTTAAAGTGGGTGAAAACTACGAGCTTAATATTATTGTTGGATCTGAATTTGTAAAAAATTCAATAGAAAAAAAAGTTTATAACATAATAAAAAATGTTTTTCAAAAATATTCAGCTGGTGACTGTGTTTTTATATTGGATAAAAATTTTTCAGCTAATTCATTTATTGTTGAGAAAGTAAACGAAAGAAAATCAACTGAAAAAACTAAGATTGAGCAGATAGACCTCTATGATTTATCTCCATTTGATGGACTTTATGTTGGAAGCTGTAACAACCTAGCTGTTACAGCAGCAAAAAATATTGTTATTGCTCCAGGTTCAAGATTTAATCCTTTATTTGTTTATGGAAAACCCGGTGTTGGAAAAACTTATTTATTAAAAACGATTGAAAGGTCTTATAAGTCCTCTGTTTACATTGACTCTGAATCTTTCTTGGAGTCTTTTGTTTCTGGAATTAAAAATGGTGATATTGATAGCTTCAAAAATAAAATTAGGTCTGTTGATATACTTCTTATTGATGATATTCAGTTTTTTCTAGGTAAAAAAGGTGTCTCTGAAGAGCTTTTTCATACAATTAATTATTTTTTAAACAACTCAAAGTCAATAGTGTTAGCTTCAGATCAAAAACCCCAGGACTTAATTGGGTTTCCTGAAAGGTTGGTTTCAAGAATATTAAACGGACTAGTAACCGACATAGAAAAACCTGATAAACACATTCTTTCTGAGGTATTAAAAAAGACCAATCTTGAACACGACTCTATGTTGTTAACAAAAAAAGAAACTAATATGCTTTTGTCCTTAGATTTTCAAAGTTTTAGAGAAGTTAATGGTGTTATTAACAACCTAATTATCAACAAACAAACTGGTGTTGGGAACTCTAAATATGTTGCCGAATTAGTTTCGTTGTATACAGAAAACAAAGTGTTGGAGTTAACGCCTGAATTTGTTTTGGGGTATGCCGCAGGCGTTTATCAGGTTGACGAAAAGCTTATACTCTCAAAAAACCGTAGTGAGCAAGTTAGTAACGCAAGACATTTGTTTATTTATTTAATGAGAAAACATACGGGTTACTCATTAAACCAAATTGGGTTGTTCGCTGGAAACAGATCCCATTCAACAGTGCTTTCTTCAATTAAAAAAGTTGAGGGGTCTCCAAGTTTGAAGAGAGAAATAAACATTTTCAACAATAAAATTCTTTATGTTAACTCTGCTCTTACGGGGGTTTAAAATGTTAACTGTTTTCAACATAAAAAAACCCAAAAACATTAGCTCTTTACGGCTTTACAACAAAACAAACAGTTTTATTATTGTTAAATATATAAAGGAATAAAAGATTGAAAATTAAAGCAGATGTAAGAGAACTCAAAAAAGTAATCATGGCTGTATCCAGGGCGGTAGATCAAAAGCCTTCAACACCTTCCTTACAGGGAATTTATATTAAGTGCTTGGATGGTATTTGTGAGGTTATAGGGTCTGATTTGGACTTAATTATTAAAGCTAAAGCAAACGTTCATATAGAGGTAGAAGGAGAGTGCTTAGTTAATGCCAAAATATTAACAGAAGTTATGCGGAAACTACCTTCCGGAAAAGTAATAGTTTCTGATCTTGGAAGCGAAATTAAAATAGAAACAGAACGTTCCGAATATAACTTAAGAAAGCTTGACCACTTAACCTATCCATCGGTTTTATTAAATGTAAATTATAACGAAAGTAAAAGCCAAAAAATATTTGCAGACGAACTTTTTTCCTCTTTAAAAAAAGTTGGGGTTGCAGCATCTCCTGAAGGAGGAAAACCTATATTAACTGGAGTGTATTTTGATAACACAGAAAACAAGACAAACCTAGTTTCTACAGACAGCTATAGACTTGCTGTTAATACTGTTTTTGATCTACCAATAACTGATGCTGGAATAGTTTCATTCAGGTCTCTAAATGAGGTAATAAAATTATTTGAAGAAAGCGAGGAAGAGATTTTTATAAACTCATCAGAAAGAGAACTTCATTTTTACAATAATATATTTTATGCAGCTGTTAGAAAACTTGAAGGAAACTTTCCAGCGTACGAAAATCTTTTTCCAAAAGAAAACCTATTTTCTCTTGAAATACAAAAATCAAACATATTAGAAGCCTTAGATAGATCTACTGTTGTAGCAGAAGGTTTTATACCCGTTACGTTGAAGATTGTTGATGAAAACACTTTAAACATTTCAACCACCAATAAAGACATAGGCGGTGGAACAGAAGATGTTGATGTGAAAATTCTTGGATTAGAGGTTGGAGATTTAACAGGGTTCGAAATGTCGTTTAATCCAAATTTTTTAATACAAGGAATTGAAGTATTAGAAGGTTCAAACGCCTATCTAAGATTTTCTAGTAACGAAAAACCCATTGTCATCCAGGGTGAAGAAGAACATTTTCAATATTTATTGATGCCCGTTAGAACCAGTTGAGGCATGTTTTCTGATCCAGAAAAATTTAATCCTGAAAACAACCGTTTAGGAATTAACTTTAAAAACTCTGAAAAAGTAAAAAAATTTATTGAAAATTCAGAATTTGTTTGGAAAAACAATGTTATACCGGGACCTGTAACAAAAGATTCGGTTGTTTTATATGTTGATAACCAGAGGGTAAAAAAAATAGTTCAACTTCAAACAAACCAGTTTTTAATAGAACTTGAGAAAAAAACCAATTTAGTTTTGAAGTTTATTGATGTCCAAATTACTAATACTCAGCAATAATATATAAATCTAGTAAAATAAGAGTTCAGCAGGGGCTGTAACAACAAAATAGGAAACGTATCTTGGAGATATTTCGTGTCTAAAAAAGATTCAAATAACACTAATACTTATGATTCTAAAGATATAAAAATACTTGAGGGTCTTGAGGCTGTTAGAAAAAGACCGGCAATGTATATAGGATCAACAGGTCCGAACGGTCTACACCACCTAATTTGGGAGGTTTTAGATAACTCTGTAGACGAAGCAATGGCAGGGAGATGTTCAAAAATATCAGTTTCACTTGAAAAAGACGGTTCAGTAACCGTTGTTGATGACGGAAGTGGAATTCCGGTTAAACCTCATCCAAAAACTAAAATTTCAGCCTTAACAACGGTTTTAACAACACTCCATGCTGGAGGAAAATTTGAATCTGGAGCTTATACAGTAAGTGGTGGTTTGCATGGTGTTGGTATTTCGGTGGTGAATGCGCTTTCAACCAATGTAAAAGTAGAAGTACAAAGAGACGGACACTTTTGGAATCAAGAGTTCAAACTTGGAAAACCCACATCAAAAATTAAAAGAGGCAAGGTATCTAAAAAAACAGGAACAGCAGTTAATTTTACAGCAGACCCCGAGATTTTCAGCGAAACACAAACCTACGAATACAATATTGTTGCGGAAAGGTTACGACAAACAGCGTTTCTAAACAAAGGACTGAGTATTACCTTAATAGACAACAGGGTAAAACCGGCAACCGAAGAAACCTATTTATACAAAGGCGGTTTAATTGACTTCATTGGATATCTAAACGAGGGTTTTGAGCCTCTACACTCTAAAGTAATATCTTTTTCCGACGACTCAAAAGACTCCGAAATAGAAGTTGCTTTACAGTGGAAATCAGAAGATGATGTTACCGTAAAAAGCTTTGCCAACAACATCCACACACTTGAAGGTGGAACTCACGAAGAAGGGTTGAAAACAGCAATTACTAAAGCAATTAATGATTTTGCAAAAAAAAGAAACCTACACTCCGACATAGCACTTACTGGTGATGACATCAGAGAGGGTATGACGGGTGTGGTTTCAGTAAGAGTTAGAGAACCACAGTTTGAAGGTCAAACTAAAACAAAACTTGGTAACACTGAGATGAAATCCAAAGTTCAAGTTTTGATTAATGAAGAGTTCCCAAAATGGTTGGCAAAAAACACTGCTGATGGAAGAGCTATAGTTGAGCGATGTGCACTTGCTGCAAAAGCGAGAATGAACGCTAAGAAAGCAAGGGAATTAACCAAAAGAAAAAGTATTTTAGAAACCTCTGGACTTCCTGGAAAGTTAGCAGATTGCTCATCAACAGACCCGACTGAAAGTGAGCTATTTATTGTAGAAGGAGACTCAGCAGCTGGACCCGCAAAACAGGCTAGAGATTCAAGAGTTCAAGCGATATTACCTATTAGGGGAAAAATTATAAACGTACAAAAAGTTACTGAAAACCGAGCACTCCAGAATGAAGAAATCAGTGCACTGATAAAAGCTATTGGTACAGGAATAAGATCACAGTTTAATGCTGAGGAATCTCGCTATGACAAAATAGTATTTTTAACTGATGCCGACGTTGATGGTGCACACATTAGGACTTTATTATTAACATTTTTCTTTAAGTTTATGCCGGGACTAATTACCACTGGAAAAGTTTGGATTTCAGAGCCACCGCTTTATAGGTTGAAGTCTAGTTCTGGAATAGTTTACTTAAAAGACGATGAGGCATTAAATCTCTATAAAAAAGAAAATAAGAATAAAAAATTCGATATAAGCCGATTTAAGGGTTTGGGTGAAATGAACGCAAGTGAGTTGTGGGACACTGCTATGAACCCAGAAACAAGAACCTTAATAAAAGTTACACTTGCAGACGCTAAAGGTGCAATGGCTAAAGCTTCAGAAATGTTTGAAATCTTAATGGGTAACGATGTTTCTAAAAGAAAAGAATTTATCGAAAATAACGCTAAAGACGTAAGATTTTTGGATGTTTAATGGTAGCTAAAAAACCAACTAGTAAAAAAAACGTGCAGAAAAAAACTGCAGTAAAAAAACCTACCCAAAAAAAAGTGCCACCAAAACAAATAGTTGAACAAAGTGAGAATTTAATAGTTGATGAAAACCTTTCAACAATTAAAGTCGAAGACGAAATTTCCAAATCTTTTTTAGATTACGCAATGTCTGTAATTGTTGCCAGAGCGTTACCTGACGTTAAAGATGGATTAAAACCGGTTCAGAGAAGAATTCTTTACTCCATGTATGAAACCGGAATAAGACCAACCGGCCCTTTTAGAAAATGCTCCAAAGTTGTTGGTGATGTAATGGGTAATTATCACCCCCATGGAAACGATGCGATTTATGGAACACTAGTTCGTTTAGGACAGCACTTTAGTACAAGATACCCACTTATTGAACCACAAGGAAACTTTGGAACACCAGACGACCCTCCTGCAGCTATGAGGTATACAGAGTCAAGGATGTCTCTACTCGCTTCACAACTTTTAGACGGAATTGATGAAGAAACTGTTGATTTTGATTCAAACTATTCTGGTGAAACTTTCGAGCCTAAAGTACTACCTGCAAGATTTCCAAACCTACTAGTTAATGGTGCAGAGGGAATTGCTGTCGCAATGGCAACAAATATGCCACCATACAATCTTCGTGAAATAACTGAAGCAGTTAAGGAAACAATTAACAACAAAAACATTAAACCTAAAGACTATTTAAAAATTATTAAAGGCCCCGATTTTCCTACTGGCGGTCTAGTGGTAGACACACCAACAATAAAAGAAGCAATTTTAACCGGGAGAGGCTCAATAAAAATGAGAGCTGTAGCGGATGTCGAAGAACTAGGTAAAGGTAGATCTGCAATTGTTGTTAAAGAACTCCCTTACCAAGCTTCAACAGACAGAATTATGGAGAAAATTGCGTCGCTCGTTCAAGATAAAAAATTATTAGGAGTTTCAGACCTACGAAACGAAAGTAGTGACAGAAACGGAACAAGGTTAGTGGTTGAACTAAAAAGGGATGCTGTTCCTCAGGTGGTACTAAATGAACTATTTAAACAAACACAATTACAGGATACTTTTTCTGTTAACTCAGTAGCTTTAGTTGATGGTGTTCCAAAGGTTTTGTCTGTACCAGAATTAGTTCAGTTTTATATAGATCATCAAATTGATGTAATTCAAAGAAGAACAAAGCATAGGCTAGAAAAAGCAGAGAACCGCCTTCATATTGTTGAAGGTTTGCTCCTTGCGCTTAACAAAATAGATCAAATAATAAAAGTCATTAAAGCGTCTAAAGATGTGGAAACCGCTAGAAAGTCTTTAATGTCGAAATTTAAACTATCAGAAATACAAGCTTCACACATATTAGATATGCCCCTTAGAAGACTAACCGCATTAGAGATGGAAAAACTTGAAGAAGAAAAAAATGAACTTAAGGATACAATTAAAAACTTAAAAGAGATTTTAAAAAGCAGAGTCAAGCAAGATAATATTTTAATAGAAGAGCTTGAAGCAATAACTAAAAAATTTGGTGATGAGAGAAGGTCTAGAATAGTTCCAGACGTTGGAGAGGTTACTATAGAAGACTTAATTGAAGACGAAGAAATAATTGTTTCGGTTTCTGCAAACGGTTATGTAAAATCTGTGCCGTCGGCGTCTTATAAAAAACAAGGAAGAGGCGGAAAAGGTGTTAAGGCAGCTTCATCAGAAGAAGACATTATTGAACACCTGATAGCAACATCGGTGCACTCATACTTGTTGTTCTTTACAGACACTGGAAAAGTTTACAGAGCAAAAGCACATGAAATTCCAAAAACAAACAGAACAGCAAGGGGCTCACTAATACAAAATGTATTAACCATGAGTCAAGAAGAAAAAGTTCAAGCAATTATTGATACAAGAGATTATGAAACGGAAAAATTTCTATTAATTATGACTGAAAAGGGGGTTGTTAAGAAGTCCAAATTTAAAGACTTTGATTCAAATTATAAATCTCTTCAAGCAATCACTCTGAAAGAAGATGACAAAGTTGTTTCTGTAAAAACTACATCTGGAAATGAAGATGTAATTTTGGTATCTCAAAATGGCCAGGCAATTAGATTTGAGGAAAAAAACCTTAAACCACAAGGAAGAACCGCGCAAGGTGTTAGAGGAATAAAACTTAGAGAAGGCGATAAAGTAGTTGGTGCTTCAACCTCTAGAGACGAAACTCTTTTATTTGTAACCGCAAAGGGGTATGGAAAAAGGACAAAGTTAGATGAGTTTAGAAAAGCTGGTAGAGGAGGAATGGGAGTCAAGGCACTAAAAGTTACCGAGTCAAAAGGTAACTTGGTGGGAGCAAGGTCGGTTGATGAAGATACTGAGGTTATGCTTATGAGTACAGGAGGAACCGCAATAAGATGTGCTGTAAAGCAAATAAAACTAATGAGTAGATCTGCACAAGGTGTTAGAATTATGAAGCTTTCATCAGAAGAAGAGGTGTCGGCGTTTATTCCAATAAAGAGTGAATAATGGTAAGAGTTAATAGAGTTAGAAGAATTATTAGAAAAATAGACCCATGGACGGTCTTAAAAGTAACATTAGTTTTAAACTTTGTAGTTGCGTTAACGGTTGTTTTAGGTATTTCAATACTTTGGGTGCTATTAGTAAACGCTGGCGTTCCTCAAGGTCTAGAAGATATTGCTAGAAGACTTGCTTTACTTGATGCAGATGCTTCTTTGGTTGGAAACATTGAACCACTATTTTCTGCAATTGTCTCTCTTGCAGCAGTGTATATGTTAACTCAAACAGCTTTAGCAACAATTGCAGCATTTTTCTATAATTTAGTTTCAGATTTAGTGGGGGGAATTGAGGTAATTGTACTTGAGGAAACCTATAACGATGGAGTTGAACAGAAAAACCCAACTAAACCTAAAGAGAAAGACACTCAAAAAGAAACAGTTTTAATGTCTCTCGTAAAGACAGTTAAAAACTTAAAACCAGAAAAAAAAGAGGAGCCCGAAGTTAGAATTGAATATCCAAGTTCAGACCTTCCTCGACCAGATGTACCAAGAAATATTGAAGAACCAACTTTGATGGATACATTAAAAAATACTGATAACCAAGAAGAAGATTTCTAACTTCCTGCTAGTATTTTTTAACGAAACATTAAAGCGAAACTAGTGAAAACCTAGTACTGTCCCGCAACTGTGATTCGAAAGATAAGTCAGGTCGACTTTAGTGTTTTTATAACAACCTCGAGAGAAGGAAATAATGAAGCTTAAAATATTTATACTTGCAGCAATTTTTTCTATGTGCACAAATACAAGTGACAATGCTTCTGATATAAAAATTGTTTCATTATCTACTACTCATACAGAAATTATTGATTCGCTTGGTGCAGCAGAAAACCTTGTTGGAATTGACTCTTTTTATCAAACAGATTTACCAATTAAGAGAATAGATGCTTACACAGTATCAGCAGAAGATTTAAAACCATTAGATCCTGACTTAGTAGTCATAGCGTTTGATTTCAATAACATTATTGAAGGACTAGAAAAAAACAACATTAATTATATAGTTTTACCACCAGCTAAAAACTTAGAAGAAGTTTATTTTCAAATTCAAAAAGTTGGAGAACTAGTACAGAAAGAGCAAACAGCCTCGTTTATTGTCGACGAAATGAAGACAAAAATAAATTCTCTAATTAAAAATAATAATTTCGGTAAAGTTTCAGTTTTTCATGAGATTGGATATTCCTACGGTCTTTACACTGTTAATCAAAATGCTTTAATTGGTGATATTTATAACACCTTAGGGGTAACCAATATCGCAAACCTAGAGGTAGATATCTATGGTTCTGGATATCCACAATATACTGATAAAAAAGTTATTGAAGCAAACCCTGATTTTATTATTGTTGGGCACTCAGATTATCTCAACAAAGATCTATCTACTAGACCTGGATGGAATGACTTAAAAGCTGTTTCGGCTGGAAACGTATATTTTTTAGATGAAAACCTAGCAAACAATTGGGGGACAACAACACTCCAACTTGTAGAAAATCTAGTATTAACTCTAGGAGAATCTAATAAAAAAACAGAAATGCAGACCGTGTATTTGTTAATATCAATATTGGTTTTTATATTTATATTTAATTTTGGTTTAAAAAGAGTCAATAGAAAAACTAAGGAGAAAATATGAAAGGCTATAACAACGATCTATATATTCTTGCGTTTGACCACCGAGGAACGTTGACTAAAGGTTTGCTTGGGGTAGAAGGTAGAGAACCCTCCCAAGAAGAAATAAATAGAGTTTCCGAGATGAAAAATATAATTTTCGATGGTTTTTTAAATGCAAAAAACGCTGGAATATCAGGTGGAGATCCAGCAATTCTAGTTGATGAAGCATTTGGTTTACAGGTACAACAAAAAGCTAAAGAACTTGGAATAAAGTTTGCAGCTCCGGTAGAAAAATCCGGTCAAAAAATATTTGATTTTGAATACGGTGATGATTTTGGAAACAAAATTGAAGAAGTCGGTGCTGATTTTGTAAAAATACTGGTTAGGTGGAATCCAGACGACCCAGCCGAAACAAGAGAAATTCAAGGCTCTAGAATTAAAACACTCTCAGATTGGTTAGATGACAACGGTAGAAAATTTTTACTAGAATTTTTAGTCCCAGCTTCAGATGCTCAACTTGCTAGCGTTGATGGAGATCAAGCTAGATATGATTCTGAAATTAGACCCAAGCTTGCTGTGCAGGTTGTTGAGGAAATGAGAGAAAAAGGAGCAGATCCAGATATTTGGAAGATCGAAGGTTTAGATACTAAAGAAGCATGTGAAAAAGTTGCATCTGTTATAAAAAGTGGTGGCAGAGAAGACGTTATTGCTGTCGTTCTTGGTAGGGGTGCAAACGACGAGAAAGTTAACGAATGGCTTAGAGCAGGAGCTTCAGTTGATGGATATAAAGGATTTGCAATAGGAAGATCTATTTTTTGGGATTCATTAAAGGGTTGGCATGCTGGAGACAAATCAAGAGAACAAGCTGTTTCTGAAATTGCAAACTCTTACTTAAGTTTTATCTCTGTTTATCAAAACGGTAACTAATAAATGCCAAAAGGTAAGGCAATAATTGGACAGTCAGGTGGTCCAACTGCTGTAATAAATAAATCTCTTGTTGGTTTCATAAAAGAAGCTGTTCAAGCAGACTTTGATCAAGTTATTGGGGCAAGGCATGGGTTGCAAGGCATGTTGAAAAAAGATTTTGTTGACCTCTCTAGTCTTAACGAAAGTCAGCTATATGGAATTGGTAAAACTCCAGCCGCTGCTTTAGGTTCGGTTAGAAAAAAACCTACTGATAAAGATATAGAACAATTAGTAGAAATTTTTGAACAAGAAGGAATTCGAAACTTTTTCTACATTGGAGGAAACGACTCAGCTGAAACAGCGAACCTGGTCTCAGAAGGAGCAAAAAAAATAGGTTATGAGATGAAAGCATTTCATATTCCAAAAACTATTGATAATGACTTACTAGAAACCGACCACTGTCCAGGATACGGATCAGCTGCAAGATTTGTTGCACATGCGTTTCAAGGCGATGATGCAGATAACAGAAGTTTGAAAGGTATAAAAATTAATGTTCTTATGGGTAGACATGCTGGATGGTTAACAGCTGCTAGCACACTTGGGAAATCAAATGAAAACGATGGACCTCACTTGGTTTATGTTCCAGAAAAAGTTTTTAAAATTGAAAATTTTCTTAAAGAAGTTAAAGAGGTATATGATTCTCTAGGTCGCTGTGTCGTTGCTGTTTCTGAAGGAATTCACAATGAAAATGGAGAGTATTTTTTACAAACCTATGCAAAAGAATCAGGATCAGGTCTTGCTGGAAAAAAAGATAGTCATGGAAACGTTCAGCTTTCAGGTTCGGGTGCACTTGGAGATACATTAACCAATTTAGTTTCAGAGCACATAGACGGAGCAAGAGTTAGAGCAGACACTTTTGGTTATTTACAACGTTCTTTTTTAGCAGACGTATCCGAAGTGGATGCAGAAGAAGCTGAAAGAGTTGGTCAATATGCTGTTGTTGCGTCACAAGAAAGAGACAGTGGTTCAGTTGTTTTGAAACGACAGTTCTCTGAAAAATATTTTTGTGATGTTGATGTGGTTGACTTACATAAAGTTGCAAAACATACAAAAGATATGCCCCCAGAGTTTCTTGATGAAACTAAACCTTATGTTACTAATGACTTTTTTGAATATGCAATGCCGTTAACAGGTGGAATAGAACCAAAAACTCAATTATTTGTCTAGATGTCAAAAATAGAACTTTCCAGAAACGATTTTGAGGCATTCTGGGAAGCAACTGTAAGATATTACGAACTCGATCCACAAGGTGTAATGCATAACGCAAACCATGTTGCATTTTTTGACCAAGCAATTACAGCATACTTTAAGTTTATTAATTACGACTACTTAAAAGACATTGAAGAAACAAACAAAGATTTCCACACAGTTCAACTATTGGTTCAATATAACAAACCATTATATTTTGATAACCAAGTTGAAATCGGAGTAAAGGTGAAAAGCATTGGCAATACAAGTATGACATGGGTTATGGGTATGTTTTTAAAAGACACTAGTGAATTAGTTAGCAGTTGTGAAGCGGTGCATGTATACACCGATCAGTTAACCATGAAGCCAACTCCTATAACTGAAGAATTAAAATCTCAACTACAGAATAAATAACAAATAAATTTTATAATTAGACAAATGAACAAGAGAAGATATGATATTGACGCATTAAGGTCAATAGCACTATTTTTGTTGATTTTTTATCATCTTGGCCAATCATTTACATACAATGCAAGAAATATTTTATTTGTTCAAAACATAAGAGTTGTAGAAGAAATTTGGATAATTTTAAATCTTCTAAATTCTTGGAGAATACCTCTTGTATTTTTAATTGCCGGAATAGCGTTAAGACTTTCTTTTTCTAAAAGATCACAAACCAAAATATTAAAAGAGAGATTAAAAGTATTGGGCATACCGTGGGTTTTTGGATCCCTAGTGTTTGCCAGCTTATCAGCTTACATAACTGCAAAATTCTATGGTTTTTCGTTTTTTTACAAAGTAAGCAACTTAGTTGCTATTGTATTTGAGTACAACGGCCTACACATGTGGTTTGTATTGTATATCCTAACTTTTTGTCTTATCACAATTCCCTTTTTAAAAATCATTTCAAATACCAAGGAAAAAGATACAATTTTTTCGAAAATTTTAAATACACAAGGTGGAATTTTCTTATTTTCTATACCTGTAATTTTGGAAGGCCATCTCTTAAATGAATTAAGGTTTGACTTTAGCGTTGATTATGGAAAGTATTACCAAGAGTATGCAAATACAAGTCATGGATTTGTTCTTGGTTTTATATGGTTTTTGATAGGAATTATTTTAACTTCACAGGGGGATGCTTTTTGGGAATCAAACAAAAGAAATTGGAAAATACACCTAGTACTTGGATCATTGTCTTACATATATAGATTATTTAATGGATTTGAAAGTGGTTTTGCTTTAGACAACAGACTAATTGCGTTTGAGTCATTTAATTTTATTTTCTTAATGTTAGGTTTAGGTGCTGTGTATTTAAATAAAGATTCTCCACAGTTAACTTATTACAAAACTGCTGTTTACCCAGTTTATATTGTTCATCTACCTGTTCAAATGTTGGTAATGTTTTACTTTTCTAAAATTAACTTACATCCAGTCATTAAATTTCCCATAGCTTTATTTTTCATTTGTTTCTTGAGTCTTACCATTTATCATGCGGTTAAGAATAGTAAATACTTACGCCCACTATTTGGATTAAGGAATAAACAGGGCCTTCTATGATGAAGGCTCTTGTATTACCATACTTAAAGAAAGTTGATGTGAAATTCAATAACTATATAAACGTATTTTTTATTACAGTTCTTTTGTTTTCGGCCTGTTCTTCTAGTGAATCACAGGGAGTTGTAACATTACAAAACCAAGAAACTACAACTGAAAGTACTGTTTTAGAAGATATTTCTCCAGAAGATGCACAGTTAATTATTGCTGAATGTTTACGTGAAAAAGGTTATGACATCCAAGATCCTTCAAGAGAAGAAGGATTTAGACAGCAAATGGGTCCTGAAAACGAGGGTGATAGACAACAAATGTTTGAAGAGATTAGAGCATGTGCAGAAGAAAATAATTTACCGCTTTTTTCTGAAACTCAATTTGAAGACCCAGCTGTTGTAGCAGCAAGGTTAGATGATGAGCTCAAAATGGCGCAATGCTTAAGAGAAAATGGTTACGAAGTTCAAGATCCCAATACTGAAACGGGATTGAGAGAAATTATAAGATCACTTTCTCAAACAGCAAATGTAGATATGCAAGAAGTAAGAACTACAGTTGAGAATTGCTTTGACGAACTAGGTTTAGAAAGACCTGAAGGACCAGGCGGTGGGCCTGGAATGGGTCCAAGAGGTTAATTTTGATAACTTTTATAATTAAATTTGTAAATTGGGATTATGCTAAATAAAAAATTTTTAACAATAGTTATATTGATAGCTGTAGCTACTTATGGTGGCTACTATTTTGGTTTTCAAAACTCTACCTCATCAAAAACTAGCAAGACACTTGAGCTAACAACTGTAGCAATTAAGAGAGGAGATTTAGAAACAAAAGAAGATTATAACGGAACGTTAAGAAAGACAGATAAATCTATACTCAAATCTACAATTTCTGGAGTTGTTACTTATTTACCAAATGAAGGCAGTGTTATAACATTTGGAGGAGTTTTGTATTCAGTCGATAACAAACCAGTTATTTTGTTACAAGGAAGCACACCTTTTTATAGAACATTAGACCTTACTTCAGATTCTGGTCCTGATATTTTACAACTTGAAGAGGCTCTAGTTTATTTAGGTTATGCAAGTCCAGACTTCATTCCAGACAGTACTTTTGACGAAGTAACATCATCAATGTTAAATGCACTTTATAAAGACTATGGAATAGATACAAAATCTGAAATAACTTCAGAAGAACAAGTAGAAATTAATAAAAAGAAAGACGCAGT
>JAQCEB010000041.1 GCA_027729925.1 Actinomycetota bacterium | reverse complement strand
CTTGGTCATATGATTTTAGTGCATATCAGTTATCTAAAAATATTTTATGTGGTGATGATCCTTGCTTTGATTCAATAACAGATATTTACGTATCCTCTGCTTCGAGTTCAGGAGCTGCAATTGAAGTAACTATGAAAGGTTACAAAAATGGTGCTGCTAAATCAGAAACTAAGTCTGGCAGAAATATAAAAGCTCAGTTAGGTTTTTCATCACACTATTTTCATACATCTAGTCAATCTGATGTATCCAATTTAGAAGTAGGACCTGTTACGGTGAATAATACAAATTCATCAAATAGTTCTTCACAGTCAGGTAGTGGAGATACACCTCAGTATGCAACTTCCTCAAGCGGATTAAACTATTTATCAAGTGCGGGGTTACTTGATCCTTGTAAAGAAACTTCTACTGCTTGCCAAGCAAAAACTCTATCACGCGGTGAAGCTGCAGCAATAATATCTATTGTAGGCGGTATTCCATTAGATGCACCAAATGCCTATAGTGATGATGATCAAAGTATATATCAACAAGCGTTCAATAATCTTCCATATTACGGAATGCAAGTTTGTTTTGGTAGTCCATTTCAAATTCAACCTACAGAAGTTGTCTCCAGAGAAGAATTTGCTTGCTTGTTAGTAAAAGCCATAAAAGCTGGTTCTACAAATAATTTAAATGGCTCTGAAGAAAAATATTCAGATGATGGAGCTAGTAAGTGGGGCAATGAAATAAACACCTTGGCAGCAAATCAGTTAATACCTCCATGTAGTTCTATAGCTGATAAATTTTGTCCAAGCAGAAGAATAACAATTGGTGAGGTTTCATATATGGTAAATGAGATGATTAAAAAATCACTCATTTCTAGTGACCTATTTAATACAGTTTATTTTCAATCAAGTTGGAAGGCTGTAGGGGGTGAAGTAGAAGATGCTGGCTCGACAGCTGTTTCAAATCCAAATGCAGGAAATGATAATTGCGTCCCAAGTGATAATTCAAGTTTAATTATTAACTCTATTTTAGACGTACAACAGTTTCTTTCTGATAATGGATATAACCCAGGACCAATTGATGGTCAATCTGGCCCTAAAACTTTAGCTGCAATAAAACTTTTTCAATCTGATAAAGGACTTTTTGCAGATGGTGTTGTTGGTAACAAAACTAAAACAGCAATGCGAGAGCATACTGGATGTGAAGGAGCTAACACTTGTATAGCAAGAAATAACACAACAGCTAACTTAGAATCTATTTCAGGGATCCAGACTTTCTTAGCAAACAATGGTTTTAATCCAGGAATTATTGATGGAAAACTTGGATCTTATACAAATGAAGCTATAAAAGCATTTCAAAGAAAAGTAGGTTTAATCCCTGATGGTACTGTAGGAAATAGAACTAAAGCTGCAATGAAAGCTTACACAGGCTGTTAATCAAAGAAACTTAATATTTCTACTTTTATTTTTTCTGCTTCAAATTCAAAATGTTTTACTAAATCTTTTTCAGGAGCTGAAGCTCCAAATGTTTCAACAGAAAATGATTTAGTAATATTTCCTACATAATCTTTCCAACCAACTGAACGGCCTAACTCAAGCGTAAAAATTAAATTATTCATTGTAAAATTTTTATTTTTATTTGATTGAAATTTATTTAATATCGGGGCACTGATAATCTGTACAGATTTATCACTCAATACGTCTCTAATTTGAAAAGCAAGATGCAATTCAGAGCCTGTAGCTATAAGAGTTAAATCCTTTCCCTTGGCTATTTCATATGCTCCTGTAATAAACTCTTCATAGCTAACCTGTACATCAATATACTGTAGATCTTGTCTAGTTAAGACTAAAACTTTAGTCTTATTGTTTTTTGTAAATAAATACTTATAGCTATGTTGAATTTCAATGCTGTTAGATGGTCTTATTACATCTATATTTGGAATTAACCTTAGTGACATTAGTTGTTCTATAGGTTGATGTGTAGGTCCATCTTCTCCTAGATAGATTGAGTCGTGGGTAAAAATAAAAGAAGAATTAAGATCCATAAGAGAGCTAAGTCGAATACTGGGTCTCATATAGTCAGAAAAAACTAAAAAAGTTGATCCGTAGGCAAAAATATTTGAATGTAAATTGATACCATTGACAATTGCAGCCATAGCATGTTCTCTTATTCCAAACTCTAAATTTTGACCATTTCTATTTGTTGATGAATAAGTATTATCGGAAATAATTTGTTTTGTTGAAGCTGCTAAATCTGCTGAACCGCCAATTATAAATTTGTTACTTTCCCCTATTTTTTTTAATAATTTACCACCATTGACTCTCGTTGCAGCAGTCTGTTTTAAATCTAAATTTTCATAAGATATCTTATTATTTATAAACTGAGCCCATAATTCTTTAAAAATTTCATCTTCATTTAATTTTTTATTTAAAATCTCATACCATTTGTCGACTTTGGAATTGTCGAGATTTCTTTTTTCTTCAAAATATTCGTAAATTTCTTTTCTATGTTCATATGGATCACCATTCCACCCAATGTTTTCTAAAAATAATTTAAACTCTTCATCACCCAAGGGAGAGCCATGTACTCCACTTGTATTTTCTTTATTTGGAGAAAATTTACCAATGGTTGTTTTTGCAATTATTAACGAAGGTTTTGAAACTTGTTGCTTAGCTAATTTTATAGATTGTAAGATTTGATTTTCGTTATGCCCGTCAATTTCTTGAACATGCCAACCTAATGATTCGAATTTTAGTTTTTGATTTGTAATTGAAACTTTATCTACTTTTCCATCTATTGATATATTGTTATCATCAAAAAAATAAATTATCTTACCCAATTCCCAAACACCTGCTAGTTCAGCAGCCTCATATGATATACCTTCCATTAAATCGCCATCTGAAACAATACCAAAAATGTAATGATCAATTATTTCTCTCCCAAAAACTGAAGCAAGATATGATTCTGCAACCGCTAAGCCGACTCCGGTAGCAAAACCTTGTCCAAGTGGACCTGTTGTAATATCAATGCCTAAATTAAAATCTTTTTCTGGATGTCCAGCAGTTTTAGAACCGATTTGTCTAAATTTTTTTATATCTTCAATTGAAATATCGTATCCATTTAAATGAAGAAGGCTATATAAAAGCATAGAACCGTGACCGGCACTTAATACAAATCTGTCCCTATTAATCCAATCGGGTTTTTTATTTGAAATTTTTAGTTCATTTTTAAATAAAGCAACACCTATATCTGCTGTACCTAACGGCATTCCAGGATGTCCTGAATTTGCTTTTTCAACAGCTGAAGCTGACAAAACTCTTACAGATTTGGTAACTTCTTCAAACATAGATTTAAGTATAAATGAATTTAAACAGAGGCAAAAGAATCTTTTGCGTGATAAGAAGATCGAACTAAAGGACCTGATTCAATATGTGGTATACCTAGAGCTTCACCGAACAACTTATACTCATTGAATTCATCACTATCAACATAACGATGTATGGGCCTATGTTTTGCAGTTGGTCGCAAATACTGACCAATTGTAACTATATCAATGTTTAGTTTTGAAATATCTAAAAGTACATCAAGAACTTCCTCTTTAGTCTCCCCCATACCAACTATTAATCCCGTTTTAGATTTCCCTCGAAAACCTTGATTATGAATGTATTCAAAAATAGAAAGTGATCTACCATATGAAGCTGCAGTTCTAATCTCTCGCTGTAGCCTCGGAACGGTTTCTAGATTGTGATTAAAGACATCCGGATTTGCATTTAATATATTATCAATTGCATTCCTATCTCCTTTAAAATCAGGAACTAGAACTTCAATACTGCATTGATCATTTAACTCTCTAGTTTTTCTAATAGTTTCAGCAAAAATTTCTGAACCACCATCAGAGAGGTCATCTCGATTTACTGATGTAATAACAGCATGAGAAAGCTTCATTATGCCGACACTTTCTGCAACTCTTGTAGGTTCATCCCAGTCAAGTTCTCCAGGTTTTCCTGTTTTGACATCACAAAACCCACAAGCTCTAGTGCAAACATCGCCCATAATCATAAATGTTGCTGTTCCACTAGACCAACATTCATATATATTTGGACAAGATGCTTCTTCACACACAGTATTTAGTCTTTTCTCTTTGAGTAAGTTTTTTAATGAAATATAATCTTTTCCTAAATTTGCTTTTACTTTCATCCATTCAGGTCTATGGGGTTCATTTGGTAATACTCCTTTTATAGCTATAGGAATAGATTTTCTATTTGGACTGAATACACCTTGTTCTAACATTGAATCAATATCAAAAGTTTTGGTAGCTTTTAATTGTTTCGGAGTAAATTGTGAAAATTGCTCACTTACATTTAAATATTTAAATTCATCATTAAACTTACTTACTAAAGTCTCTGTAACATTCTTAAAAGTTATATTTTCATTAAATTGATTAATAGAAGTCATTTTTTCTATATTTGAACCACATGGATTGATTAAAGAGTAACCATCCAGATTATCGAAAATATTCAACGAAAAACCGTGGTAAGTTGTCCACTTACTCACCTTAATCCCGATAGACGCTATTTTTCCTTTTGTAGTCCACACACCGGTATCATCATCTTTTGTAAAAGCTTCAATTTTAAAATCTTTTAGAGTATTTATAAGGACATTTTCTAAAGCTCTAACATAAGGTAGAACTTTTTTAGGGTCTGAAAGCCTTATAATCGGATAACCAATTAATTGACCTTCACCATGAAAAGTAATATCGCCACCCCTATCAGTTTCAAAGTACTCAATACCAAGTTCTTTTAATTTATCAGATGAAACTAACAGATTATTTGAATCACCTGATCTACCAATAGTTATGACTTTTTCGTGTTCTAACAATAACAAATAGTCTTCATTACTTGATTCAAGAGCTACAGATTGATGAAAACCTTTTTGTAAATCATAAGCTTCAGAATATGGTAGTTTACCTAACCATCTTATGTTTAAATTT
>JAQCEB010000008.1 GCA_027729925.1 Actinomycetota bacterium | reverse complement strand
ATTAGGATGTCGAGATTTTGACCACAATCCAGTTGAGATAAACTTTCCAGTATTGTTTTCATTTAATTTAAATTTCATTTTTTGTGAATCTGCAGTAACTTCGAAGTAAAAACCAATTGACCATATTAATAAACCAACAACATAATAAATATCAATTGTTTGATCAGTATTTGAAGTAATTACAACTAATGCTGCAATTGAGGTAAATGTAATCCACAATGCTTGAAGGTTCCAATATCCAAAAAAACGTATAAAAGATTTTTTTGCTTCATCAAAACGAATATCTTTGCCAACAATATGAACTCTTTTAAATAGAAATACACCGAGTCTTGAAGCCCAAATCAAAACCATAACCACTAGCGTTAATGACTTGATTGAGTTTAGTTCACTATAAAAAGAAGCAAAAATAATTATGAATATATAAGTTAATGAAGCTGTAATATCAAAATATTTCTCTGTTTGAAAAATAAATGACGGTATAAAAACAATATATTGAATTAAATATGTTATTAAAACAATAAATAAGTAAAGATTAATACCTGCTATTTGGTTTTCTGGAGTACTCCCTGCCATACCAAGAAAATAACCTATAAGTATTACAAAAGGAGTAGCAATCAAAGTTGATTTTTCATATTTATTCATAATTTTGGTGGGGAGTATTGGACTTGAACCAATGACCTCTTCGATGTCAACGAAGCGCTCTGCCGGGCTGAGCTAACCCCCCTAGTATAAAAAATATACCATTTTTAATTATTTTTTGTAATTATTTCTCGACTGTTAAAATTCTTTTGCCAAACTTCAAAAACAATCTTTCAGTTATTTCAACTAAAAGATTTAGAATCCAAAGTCCTAGATAAATTGCTAAAGCTAAGTGCATAAAATTGTTCAAAAAATAAATAATGACAATATATATCACTATCCAGGAGAGAGTAAATTTAAAAGAATATATCGGTGACTGAGTATTCATTAAAAAGGAACTTCTTCAAATTCCTCAATTAATGATGAATTGTTATTATTTGGATTGTTAACGGATTTATTGACTTTATAAAATTCAATACTTTCATAGTCTTGAGAAGATAAAATATGATATATTTCTTCATGATTATCTTCTGATGTCCATAATTTCTTTGTTTTAGAATTTAATATAAATGGAGTTCTATTGTGTACATCTGTTAATGGCGGCTGAGCTTCTCTAGTAATAATTGAAAATTCGTCACTACCGTCAGATCGACTCCAATATAAACCAGCAGCAAACATTACTTTATTACTAGAATGCTTGAAAAAATAGGGTTGTTTAGCTTCATTTTCATTTTTCCATTCATACCAACCTGAAATTGGCACTAAACATCTTGAATTTTGAAATGCCGATTTAAAAGTTCTTTTTTCTAAAACTGTTTCGAATCGTGTATTAAATAAAGGTCTAGAGTTGCTTTGCTGTTTAAGCCAATCCGGCAAATACCCCCAAGTAGATAATTGAATATTGTTATTTATAATTACAGGGACTTTTGCTTGAGGAGGAATGTTGTAATGTGTTTCAAAATTAAAGTTTTCTATATTGTTTATATTTGAAAACTCTTCTTTAGAGATTTTGACGTAGTATCTTCCACACATTATATATCTAGTATATTGAGATTTAATATTTCACCATTTGAAAATGTTTGATGCGAATCTTTATAGATAATGTGAACACTGTTCTCACCTATAATCTCAATTTTTTTATCGTCTATAGAAAAATAAGTATTTTTTTCAAGACAGATTAATTTGTATTTTCCACGATTAAGTAACTTTACTGTATTGTTAATCCATGAATAATAAGATTCTCCATAATGTGGAATTATTATTGAATTTTTAATGTAATTTAATCCATATCCCTTTATCATTTTGTTTCCAAAAATCATTGCTCCGGCACTACAACCAGCAATAATTCCATTTCTATTCAATAACTCCTTTAGCTCATTTTCAAAATGTGAATCTTTTATTGATGAGTAAAGATGATTAGGATTTCCACCAGAAAAATAAATAAAATTAGAATTAGATACAGTTTCTAATACGTTTTTTGAATTTAAATCTTCTCTGTTACGTGCATCCAAATTTATGTGATTAACTTTGAGTGCTTTGAAATGATTAATTGCAAGATTCTCCCAATATTGACGACGTACATCTGACTCTAAGCCAGCAGCAGTTGAAAACGTAAGAACTCTTGGTGAATCATTTAATCTTTCTAAAAGAATTTTATCGAATTTTCTGATTGGTTCAAGATACTCACCAGAACCAGTAATAGCTATCATATTTTGGAGGCGACGACCGGAATCGAACCGGTGTACAAGGTTTTGCAGACCTCTGCGTAGCCACTCCGCCACGTCGCCAGATGAGCGGAAGACGGGATTCGAACCCGCGGCCTCAACCTTGGCAAGGTTGCGCTCTACCAGCTGAGCTACTTCCGCGTAATGTTTATATTAATAAAACAAATAATTAAATAAATTAGTTTTTTCCAGTAGAGCCGAAACCCCCTGATGAACGTTCTGAGTCTTCAAGTTCAGAAACTTCTTCAAAAATTAAATCTTCAGTTTTTATCAGAACTAATTGGGCTACTCTATCATGTTTTTCAATAATGTAATTTAATTGAGAATAATTCATTAATGGAACTTTCAGTTCACCCCTATAGCCAGGATCAATTAATCCAGGAGAGTTAATAGGAGCAATTAGATTTTTGCTAGAAAGCCCTGAACGAGGTAGTACAAATCCTCCAACATTTTTAGGAAGTTCTATTGCAATTCCAAGAGTAACGAGAGTTACTTGTTGTGGTTCCAAATTGAATGAAGAGTCTGAAAATAAATCGTAACCAATATCGTTTAGATGTGATTTAATAGGAATTTTTCCAAATTCGTTAAGAAGTTTTATTTTAATATTAAAATTATCTTTCAATGGAAACCTTTCAATGATGAATAATAGATTGAATTTATTTAAAAATAAAACCACATCAAATAAAATTAAAATTTTAGATTTACTTGGATTTGAAAGTGATGTTCCTTTAAATCAATCATTTATTGAGAATCAACATGAAATAAGTCAAGAAGACGATATATCTAAACAAACTTTTGAAGACTTACTAAAAATTACAACTGAATTACCTATTGTTGAGACTAAACCTTCTATAGAAGATATTTTCACTAACAATCCTAATATTGTTGACAATACCCCTACAGATACTTTTAATCCTCTAAACATAACTCAACAAATACAAAAAGTATGGTCTGATTTGGAAAGTAGAAGAAAATGGGTTTTGCCAGTTTTAATATCAATACTGTCAATACTTATAGTGACTTTGGTCTCAACAAGTATCTTAAGTTATCGTAATGATCAAAGTACAATTATTGAACAATCAGTTGATTTAACAAATATTTCTAATGATTATATTGATTTATTTCCAACCTTAATAGAAATCTCGACAAATACTTTTTATTCAAAATATGACGTTTCTAATGCTAGTGCTAATTTACAACAAGTTACATCTTCGATAATTGAATATAACAGAAACTTATTAGCTAGAGATGATATAGAAAATAAAGAACCTATACAAAATAATATAAATAATATTTTACTATTAGCTAATGAACTTGATCTCGTTATAAGCTATAGAATCTTAATTTCAGAGATTTTAATATATTCTGAATTACCAGTAAGTGAAGAAGAAGTAAACATTGAACAATTGACTACTGAACTTTCTTCAATTATTGCACAGAGTAAGATTAATTATTCAAATTTACCCAACTTGCCAGAATTTGCTAATCATAAAAACCTAGTTGAAATAGCAATAATTACAGCAGAAGATTTACATGGAAGATATTTAGCTGCACTAAGAAATAATGAATACGATGTAGCAAACTCAATATCAACAGCAATTATTTTAAACAAAGCAACTGAGATTTCAGCTTTTGAAAAATCTTTAGAGAATTTTAAAGAAAAAAGTATTTTAAATTATGAAAAAATAGAAAAATTACCTTAATTCTTATTTTTTATAATTCAGCTACCTCTTTTTCAAAGTCTGAAGCATCCGAAAATTCTTTATAAACTGACGCAAATCGAAGATATGCAACTTTATTAACCTCTTTAAGATGAGATAGAACTGTTTCTCCAATAAATTCACTTTTGACTTTAATTCCTTGTTCCTTAATAACATTATGTATGTTGTCTACTAAAGTTTTTAATTGCTTTTCATTTAAATCTAAGCCACCAAAAGCACTCTCAACACCCTTGTAAAGCTTTTCATATACGAATTCTTGAATTTCACCGCTTCTTTTTTGCACTAAAAGACCAATTTCTGCTTTTTCATACGTTGTAAATCTAATTTTACATTTAGAGCACTCTCTTCTTCTGCGAATTGAATGACCATCAGAATTTTTGCGAGAATCTATTACATTAGTTTCAACTTTATTACAGTAAGGACATACCATATGTAGTAGTATTATACTAAATACAGTATGTAGTATCAAATATTTTGTGGTAAAAACAATATTTCGTTTTCAAAAATTAATGAATTATCTAAATTATTTAACAATTTTATATCATTAATAAATTTTTCATGATTTTTAACATTTAGTTTATTAGCAATCCCCCATAAAGTATCACCTTTTTGTACTTTATAAGTGCTTATTTCAATATTTTGATCTTCATATAAAGGCAACTTAGCAATTTTTACATTAAAAATTGAAATAACTATAACGATAAATAAATATATGGACTTGATTCTCATAATTACAATATAAAATTCTTGTAAGACATTTTTTTCGAACATTTGTTCTAATTTTTGTTATAATTAATATATGAGCACTAAGCAAAATGAAATTTTAGATTTTATAAAACAAAAAATTCAAAATGATGGACACTCTCCTTCTGTTAGAGAGATTGCGATAGCAGTTAACTTAAAATCTACAAGTTCAGTTCAACATCATATAAATAACTTAATTGAAAAAGGTTATTTAGATAAAAGAAATAGACAATCAAGGTCAATTAGTAGTACTGAACCTATTTCAAATTTAAATTTTATACCTATTATCGGCCAAATATCAGCAGGTACTCCCCTTTTAGCAGAAGAAAATAAAATAGGTGAAATTCCATATCCTTCTGAAAAATACAACAAAGATTTATTTGCTTTAAAAGTATCGGGAGACTCAATGATAGAAGCTGGAATATTTGATGGAGATATAGTAGTTGTTGATAAAAATAAAGCTTTAAAAAACGGTGATATAGGGGCTTTTATGGTTTATGAAAATGAAGCAACAGTTAAATATTTAGATACGATTTTAGGAAGTAAATATTTAATACCTGCAAACAAAAACTATGAAAACTTACTTATAGATGAAAATGTAGAGCCTATAGGAAAAGTCGTTAGTTTATTTAGAGATATCTAACTTCACCAGAAAGATAAAGTTTTTCATTTTCAAATCGTAACGAAATATCTCCTCCTGGATAGTTTATTATTCCTTCACTATCAATAAGCTTTTCTTTATATAAGTAATTAAACATGCACAAAGCACCTGAACCACATGCATCGGTCTCACCTACTCCACGCTCATATACTCTTGCATTAATAAAATTATTCTCTAGAACTTGATATATTTCAATATTTACTCCCTGAGGAAAATATCCTGAAGCTACTACATCTCTATTAAGCTTTGGAAGGTCAATATCTTTTACAGAATCTACTTCAATTAAAAAATGTGGATTTCCTACAGTAGATGCAATACCTTTTAAATTTCCAATGCTGATAGGGTTATTATCATAAATTGGAATAGGTGCTTCTATCTCAACTATATTTTCATAAATTGATACGGGGATACTTCCAATAGGTGCTAAAACGAAAAATTTATCTGAATCCACTAAATCATTATCTAAAGCATATTTTGCAGTACATCTAACACCATTAACACACAATTCAGCTTTTGTACCATCATTATTAAAATAATGCATTTTTACCTCTTTGCTATTTAGTTTTTCTACAAAAATAACTCCGTCAACATCAATTTCTGAATCACTAACTAATGCAATTATCTGAATATCAGAAACATCACCAATATAATCTCCGACAATAAAATCATTGCCTGTTCCAGACATATATACAAAATTACTCATTAATAATATCCATCATTTCTTTGTATATTTCACTTTCATCCGAAGTGGTTAACATTTTGATTTTAGTTTCCTTTTTAAACCAAGTAATTTGCTTTTTTGCCAATCTATTAGTTTTTAAGTTAATGTTTTCTTCCAAATCTCCACTTTCATTTAAACCGATAGCTTGTAAAACTGTTTTTGAAGGGTTTTTTAAATTATCTATTTCGTTCATTAAACCAGATTCAATCATTGATTTTGTTCTACGCTTAATATTTTCTTTGTAATCGGGATGATTCCAAAATACGCCAACATAGTTTTTAGGTAAGCAGAGATCAGGAAAAACATATTTCGACTCATTTAACATAAAATCTTCAATATTTCTAATTAATCTTCTTTTATTAAGTTCGACATTTGGTAAAGGTATATCATTTACCTTGTGAAAAACTAAAAGATTATCATAGTTTAATAGTTCTAATTCAGCTCTAATTGTAGGATCTGTAGGTTTGAATTCATATTTATCTATCATTGCCTTAATATATAATCCTGTACCTCCAACAGCTAATATATCTTCAGTAAAAGATTTTGATGGTATTTCTTCTTTAATCAAATAATTAAGAAAATCTATAACGGAAAAATTTTGGGAAGTATCAGCAATGTTTAAACCATAATACCTAACTTGTGCCTGCATTACATCAGTTGGTTTGGCAGTAAGTATATTTAGATTTTTATAAACTGCCATAGAATCAACAGAAAGGATAGACATGTTATTTTCAAGAGCAATCTTATGTGCTAAATTTGATTTACCTGAAGCAGTAATACCTGTTAAAAAATAAATCAATTAAATCAATCTTGCTTTAAGAAAAAATGGAGTTGAATCATATATCTGTACATTAATTAAATCACCAAATTCTAGGTCAGTTTCTTCAATGTGGGTTATATGACCTCCGTCAATCTTTCCAGTTAAAACATTTTTATTTTTTTTAGAAGTATTCTCAATTAATAATTTCTGTTGAGAACCAACAAATCTTGAATATCTTTTAGTGCTTATTTCAGTTTGCAACTCCTTTAATTGTATAAATCTTTTATCAATAATATTTTTTTCAATAAAATCAGATTTCATATCAAAAGCAGGTGTTCCAGGTCTGGGAGAAAATTTAAACATATAAATAGAATCAAATTGTGAATATTTAACAACATCTAATGTTTCTATAAAATCATCGTCAGATTCAGAAGGAAAACCAACAATAACATCAGAAGTTAAAGAAACATCATTGACTATAGATTTAATTAAATCAATTTTTTCTAAAAATTTTTCTTTATTATATCCTCTATGCATTTTTGAGAGTATTTTAGAACTGCCGCTTTGTAAAGGAACATGAATCTGTTTACAGACTTTTTTTAAATCTCTAACCGCATAAAGTGTTTCTTCTTTAAAGTCTTTAGGATGTGGTGAAATAAATCTAATTCTTTCTAATCCTTCAATTTCATTTAACTTTTCTAAAAGTTGTGCAAAATATGGTCTAGCTTTACCATCAATTCTTAAATCTCTTCCATAAGAATTAACATTCTGTCCAAGCAGAGTAATTTCTTTTACACCTTCTTGAACTAATTGTTTTGCTTCATTTACAATATCAGCTGGTCTACGACTTATTTCTTCACCTCTGACAGATGGAACAATGCAAAAAGTACATGAATTATTACAACCTATTTGTATTGTCAACCAAGCTGAGTATTGAGATTCTCTTATAGAAGGTGCATCAGTCGGCATATTTGAAATTTCATCTAATATTTCAGTAATTGGACCCCAGTCTTCTGCTTGGTTTAAAAGATTTATAACATTAGTTAAATTATGTGTACCAAGAACAACATCAACCCAAGGTGCTTTTTTTCTTACTAATTCTTTATCTTTCTGAGCTGCACAACCTCCAACCAACAAACGTCTGTCAGATTCAGAATCTTTCCATTTTTTAAGTTGACCTAAAGTTCCATATAATTTATCGTCCGCATTTTCTCTGATAGTGCAAGTATTAACGAATAGAATATCAGCATGCTCTTCACTTTGTGCTTGTATCATGCCGTCAGCTTGAAACAATCCTGCAATTCGTTCAGAATCATGTTCATTCATTTGGCAACCAAAAGTTTTTACAAAATACTTTTTTCCAACCCTAGAAGGGTTTAAATTTATTTTTGATTTAATTTCAACTGTTTGTTCCACAATTGAATTATAAAAAAGATTCTTGTTAACTTTTCAATTATTCTTTTGAATTAGTATTTTCAGATTCTTCATCTATTTTAGACTCAACGGCAACTTCTATATCTTCATCAGATTCAATTAAACCTACAGCTTTGTAAACGTCAGTCTCTAACTGTAATGCTATGTCTGCATTTTCTCTTAAAAATCTTTTTGAGTTTTCTTTGCCTTGACCAAGTTGAACTTCATCATAAGTAAACCAAGCACCAGCTTTTGAAACTATTCCATGTTCTACACCAACATCAATTAAACTTCCTTCTCTAGAAATGCCTTGTCCGAACATGATGTCAAACTCTGCTTCTTTAAAAGGTGGAGCTACCTTATTTTTTACAATCTTAGCTCTAACTCTATTTCCAATTTGTTCAGGACCAACTTTTAAGGTTTCAATCCTACGTACATCAATACGTACTGAAGCGTAAAATTTTAGAGCCCTACCACCACTGGTAGTTTCTGGTGAACCCCACATAACCCCGATTTTTTCTCTTATTTGGTTAATAAAGATTACAGTTGTTTTTGATCTATTAATGGATCCTGTTAACTTTCTTAACGCTTGAGACATTAATCTTGCTTGTAATCCAACATGTGTATCACCCATCTCACCATCAATTTCAGCTTTAGGAACTAAAGCTGCTACAGAGTCAATAACTACTAAATCAACTCCTCCCGACTGAATAAGCATATCTGCGATTTCCAATGCTTGTTCACCTGTATCAGGTTGTGAAACAAGTAACTCGTCAACATCAACACCTAATGCTCTTGCATACATTGGATCTAAAGCATGTTCAGCGTCAATAAAGGCAGCTACTCCACCAGCTTTTTGTGCTTCTGCAGCTACATGTAAGGACAAAGTAGTTTTGCCAGAACTTTCTGGTCCATATATTTCAACAACTCTACCTCTTGGAATACCACCTATACCAAGGGCTAAATCGATTGCAATTGCTCCAGTAGAAATTGCAGGAATTCGTCTTATGTTATCAGAACCTAGACGCATTAATGCACCTTCACCAAATTGTTTTTCAATCTGAGAAAATACCGTATCTATTTTTTTAGCCCTGTCTTTATCCATTTTTAATCTCCTATTACTTACATTAATTAATACAAATATAAAAACTTTATAAGACAAATTTTAGTCGAACATTTGTTCGAGTCAAGAATTAAATTAATTTTAATAAATCCCATATAGCATTATTTGTTGATCGCTCAACAATATCTTGTCTATTTCCACGTAATTTATGAGTTAGTTCAGTTACTTTTCCTTGATAAATAATAGAAATAAATATTTCTCCAATTTTATAGTTACTTGATGGTATTGGACCAGCCTCACCTAAAATTGCAAGAGAGATATCAGTATTGTATATACTCATTGATTTTTGAGCTAAGTTAGTTGTTAATGATACCCAATCATCATTAGCTTGCTCCCCTAAAAATATTTCTTTTGCTTTTTTAGTATAAAGTGTATTAGAAGCAATTAAGAAATTGCTAACTCCGGGATATTTAATTAATTCAGAAGATAGATTGCCACCAGTAATACTTTCAACTAACGAAATAGTTAAATTTTTACTTTGCAACTTATTAAATAAAACTTTTGATGGTTGTATGTTTTCAAAACTTAAAATATCATTCTTAAAATTATTAATTAAATTTTCTTTAAATAAATTTAAATCATTGAGGTTTACAGAATTTTTATCAAAACGTAATTTAATAACACCTTTACTTGCTAAGTAAGCAATATCTAAATTTTTAGGTTTAAATTTCGATATTGTTTGAGAAAGTGAAGATTCAGCTTGATTATAAAATATTACAAATTCATAATCCTTTTTAGTTTTATTAAATTTTTTAGATAAAAATGGTACAACTTCTTCTTCTACAAGTGGAATAAATTCTCTTGGTGGTCCTGGGAGTATAAATATTGTTTTACCATTTTTTGTAGTTAATTTTATACCTGGAGCAGTTCCGTTTTTGTTTAATAATTTTTCAGCACCTTTAGGAATTTCAGCTTGTTTTATATTTGTTAAAGGCATTTCTAAGCCTCTAGACTCCCATCGTGATTTCATCCAAGCTACATGTTCATTGTCAATCACAAGATCGAGGTTTAATGCTTTGGCAATAACTTCCTTAGTAAAATCGTCTTCTGTAGGACCAATACCTCCACAAGTTATAACAACATCATTTTCATTTAATAATTTGAGAAAATCGTTTTTAATGTCATTTTCATTATCAGCAGTTGTAATTTCCGTACTTAAAATGTAACCATTGGAGTATAAAATTTGACCTAAATTTGCAAGATTGGTATTAATAGTGTCACCAAGAAGTATTTCTGTACCAACACTTAATAAAGATATTTTCACACTTTTAGAATAGCAAGGTTACTAATCAATAATATTATGATTGAATCATGAGAAAATTTTTAATTTTATCAATAATATTTATTTCATCATGTTCAAACATTACAACTGATGCAAATTCTGATACTGAAAATTCTATAGGGAGTGAACTAGAAGTTGAAAATATTTCTTCACAAATAGAAAATAATAATTTATTAGTTTATATAGATAGAAATCAAAATTTACAACAAGAAGATTTAAGAGATAAAAAAACTATAATCATTTTTTGGGCTGATTACTGAAGCATTTGCAGACGGGAGTTGCCTGTCATTGAAAAAAATTTAGAACTTTACAAAGATGAATATGACATCATTGCTTTAGCTCATAGCGAATCAGGTCCAACTTTAGAGTGGGCGAATGAAAATTTGACTGGTGCGTTAACAATTGGATTTTCGACTCCAGAATTGAGAGATTATTTTAAAATTATAGGTCAACCAATAACCATTGTACTTGATCAAAATGGTGAAATTATTTTTAGAGATTTTGGTGAGTTTAAGTTCAATAATTTCTAAATTGAAAGCATAGTAACCACTCTCTATATAATATAAGACTGTAAGTTAGCGGAGGATATTGATGAAAAAATCAATTATATTACTTCTCATCTTATCTTTAGTTGTTGTTGCTTGTGGCGGAACTACTGAAGATACAGTTGAGGAAACCGCAGTTGTCACAGAAACCGAAACTCTAGATTCACCAGCAACTACAGCTGCACCGACTTTAGATAAAATTACTTTTGGTTTTGTACCAAGTGCGGAACAAACTGAACTACTAGATAACATACAACCACTTATGAAGGTTCTAAGCGATGGCTTAGGCATTGAAGTGGAAGGTTTTGTTACTAGTGACTATTCAGGCTTATTAGTAGCAATGGGATCTGGACAAGCTGATATTGGAGCATTTAATACTTTAGGTTATGTGAATGCACTTAATGCTTTTCCAAAGAGACTAGAAGCAATTGCTAAAGTTGTACGTTATGGCTCAGGTTCATATCACGGAAACTTCTGGACTACAGATGAAAGTGTATGCAAATCAGCACCAGTTATTGGTGCATTTGAGTGGGTAAATGGTGAAATGACATTGATTCAAGGATCAGAATCAGCTCCACCTGCTGTAGCTGCTCTTCAAGTTGGTTGGGCTTTTGGTGCTTCTGGTTTAGAACCAGAGGTTCTGTCAACTGGAGAAACAGTAAGCCCTGGTTATGCATGTGAAGCCGATTTAGAATCAATGATTGGACAAGAAGTGCTATTCGTTGAAGAAGGATCTACTTCTGGATACCTTTATCCATCTCTTCAATTAAAAAATATGGGAATTGATTACAAAAACGATATAACTCAAGTTTTTGCTGGTTCTCATGACGGTGTTATTGCCGGACTTTTGAATGGTGATGCTAAATTTGGTATTACTTATGATGATGCTAGAAGAAACTTAAGAAAAACTGATGCACAAGTTGGTAGAAAAGTGATTGCAATTGGAATCACTGATGAAATTCCAAATGATGTAGTAGCAGTTAGATCTGATCTTCCAGCAGATATTAAAGAGAAAATTTACCAAATTCTTAAAGAATATATTTCTACAGATGAAGGTTTAGCTGTCATGGATGAGATTTATGGATGGACCGATATAGTGGTAGCCGTTAACTCTGAATTTGATGTTGTTAAACAAGCAGCTGAAGAATTTGGATTGTACGATAATTAATTGATAAATTGTCGGGGTGGTTCGCTGCCCCGACAATTTTTTATATTTATGATTGAATTTAATAAAGTTAGTGTAACTTATCCTGGGGGCGTTAAAGCTTTGCATGATATTTCACTTCAAATTAATGAAGGTGATTTTTTAATTATTGTAGGACTGTCTGGGGCTGGAAAGTCAACTTTACTCAGAACAATTAATAATTTAGTAAAACCAAGTTCTGGATCCGTTATCGTTGATGGTAAAAATGTAACTGAAGCTTCAAAAAAAGAATTAAAACATATTAGATCTGATATAGGTATGATTTTCCAAACTTTTAATCTTGTAAACAGATCAACAGTTATGAAAAATGTTTTAACAGGTAGATTAAGTCAAGTTTCTACTTTTAGATCTATCCTCGGACTGTGGCCAAATAAAGATAAAGAAATAGCGTTCGAGTCCTTAAACAAAGTTGAAATATTAGAAAAAGCTTATGTACGAGCTTCAAATTTATCTGGCGGTCAACAACAAAGAGTTGGAATTGCTAGAGCATTAGCACAAAAACCAAAAGTTATGCTTGCTGATGAACCTGTTGCATCACTTGATCCAATTACCTCAAGGGTTGTAATGCAATATCTTAAACAAATAAATCAAGAACTTGGAATTACTACTATTGTAAATTTACATTTTTTAGATTTAGCTAAGGAATTCGGAGAAAGACTTATTGGCCTCAAGGATGGTGAACTTGTTTATGATGGAAAAGTACATGATGTTAGTGATAAAGACTTTGAAAATATTTACGGAAGAGCAATTAAATCTTCAGATTTATTAGGGGACGATGAATAGACCGAGGAAACCCCTTCCCTCTCTTTTAAGTATTTTAGGTTATCCATTTACTGTTTTTTTTACTATTTATTCGTTTCTTCAAATTGGTTTTAATCTAGAAGACTTTAAAACAAATTTACAAAATAGAAAAATAGTGACAGACCCACTCTTTAATCCCAAATGGAGTTGGGCTTTTGAAAATGCTGCACAAGCATTAATAGAAACAATTCAAATTGCAATTTTAGCAAGTATCTTAGGCTGCTTTATTGCTTTACCATTATCTTTTTATGCATCTAAAGCTACAAATCAATCTACGTTTTCATATTCAATTTATAAATCTTTTTTAAATTTTATTAGGACAATACCCGATTTATTTTGGGCAATGTTATTTACAGTTGCAGTTGGTTTAGGTCCATTTGCTGGAGTGTTAGCATTAGTTATGTTCTCAGTAGCAATTATGGGAAAACTTCTTTCAGAAACTATTGACAGTATTGACCTTGGTCCCTTAGAAGCAGCAAAAGCTAGTGGAGCTAAACATAATCAAGCAGTATTTACATCAGCATTACCTCAAATTCTTCCAAATTTTACAGCTTACTTTCTATATATTTTTGAATTATGTATTAGAGCGAGTGTTATTTTAGGATTAGTTGGAGCTGGAGGTGTTGGAAGAATTATAGAAACACAAAGAATATTTTTAAGGTTCGACAGAATAACACCAATAATTGTATTGATTTTAATCGCAGTTATTGCAATAGAACAATTCAGCGTTTGGCTTAGAAGAAAAATCTTATGAAAATACCTGAACAACCTTTAGGACCTAAAATTTTAAGATATTCGATTACGACTCTTATTGTATTTGCGTCAATATGGTCAGCCTCTGGACTAGAAATTACACCCGAAAGATTTCTAACAGCACCAACAAAAATTTGGCAACTTGTATCTCAGTTATTTCCTTTAGATTTATCATCTGAAGCAATAAATAGAATTGTCCCAAAAGTTGGTGAATCACTTTTTATAGCTTGGGCAGGTACAGTTATAGGTGCAATTTTTAGTTTTCCAATATCATTTCTTGCAGCAAATAACGTTTCAATAAATTTCGTAAGTAGAATTACAAAACAAGTATTAAATGTCATAAGAGCGTTTCCAGAGTTAATTTTAGCTTTTGTATTTCTACCTATAACTGGTTTAGGTCCCCTTACAGGAACTTTAGCTGTAGGTATCCACTCTATTGGTACACTTGGAAAATTATCATCTGAAGTTATTGAGGGTATAAACCCGGGTCCACTTGAATCAATTAAATCTTCAGGAGGATCAAAAATTAATGAATTACTTTTTGGTGTGGTTCCTCAAATAATGCCAACTGTAACTTCATACTGGCTTTACAGATTTGAAATTAATCTAAGAGCTTCTGCTGTACTAGGTGTAGTTGGAGCAGGTGGTGTTGGTGCTGAATTGATTAATCAACTTAGATTTAGGGACTTTCCAAGAGCAGGAACAGTCCTTGTTGTAACGATTCTCATGGTATTAACAGTTGACACTATTTCAGCAGCAATAAGACGTAGAATTATTAAAGGTAGAGAAATAAAAATATAATTATTCTTCGAACCAGTTTTCCTCAGTAGGTTCTTCTAAACTATCTTCTGTTAAATCATCATTTTCAGTTTCAGAAATGCTTGGCAGATTCGCAGATTCAAATTCTTCAACAGTAATTAATACTTCTCTTGGCTTTGAGCCTTCAGATGGTCCTACGATCCCCTGTGATTCTAAAATATCCATTAAACGACCTGCTCTAGCAAATCCTACTCTAAGTTTTCTTTGTAACATCGAGGTCGATCCTAATTGAGATCTAATTACTAATTCTTTAGCTGTTTTAATTAAAACTTCATCCTCACCAAAATCTTCATTGGAATTATTAGTAACTGTTTTTTGTTCTTCTGTTACAGCAGGGTTATATTGCGCTTCCTTTTGAGCTTTAACCCAGTTAACAATATCTTTTATTTCACCTTCGGTTACCCAAGCACCTTGGATTCTATCAAGACGTGGGTTTGAAGCTGTCACAACTAACATATCTCCAAGTCCTATTAATTTATCTGCACCTGACTGATCTAGAATAACTCTTGAGTCTGTAGATGAAGCAACTGAAAATGCTAATCTCGATGGTATATTAGCTTTCATAACACCAGTAATAACATCAACAGAAGGTCTTTGCGTAGCAACAACTAGGTGAATACCTATAGCACGTGCCATCTGAGCTAATCTAACTATTGATGATTCAACTTCACGACCAGCTACCATCATTAAATCATTGAGCTCATCAATTAAAACAACAATATAAGGAAAGCGATCAAATTTATCTTCATCTAATAAACCTGCATCAAATTTTGCATGATATCCGTTAATATCCCTTACCTGTCCATCCGCTAAAAGATCATACCTTCTATCCATTTCTGCAACAGCCCAACTTAAGGCATCAACTGCTTTTTTAGGGTTAGTAATAACTTTTGTAAGTAAGTGTGGCACGTTATTATATTGTCCAAGTTCTACTCTTTTAGGATCAACCATAACTAGCTTTACATCGTCTGGATTTGTTCGAATCAATAGTGAGGTTACAATCGAATTAATGCACGATGATTTACCCGCACCAGTTTGTCCTGCAATAAGAACATGGGGAAGTTCGGATAAATTTAGAAATCTTGGCTTACCTGAAATATCTAAACCTAAGCCAACGGTTAGTGGATGAGATAATTCTGAGGCTTCTTTAGATGATAAAACATCTCCTAAAGATACTAATTTTCTCTGTCTGTTTGGTATCTCTATACCAATAGCACTTCTTCCAGGAATTGGAGCAAGCAACCTCACATCAGGAGTTGCAAGTGCATATGCAATATCATGAGACAATGAAGTTATTTTGGAAACTTTAACACCTGGTGCTAGTTCAATCTCATATCTTGTTACTGTTGGTCCAGGAACTATATTAGTTAATTCAGCCTCGACTCCATGTTCTTTCAATAATTGAGTTAAATCCGCTGCGGTTTGTTGTAAAAGTTTTTTAGAAGACGTAACTTCAGTTCCTAATTTTAATAATTTTATTGGAGGAAGGATATACTCAGATTTTTTTGTAATAGGTTTAATTGTTTTTGATTTAGGGCTTTCTTTTTTAATTTTAAAAGTTGAAAATTCAGTAACGTTGTCTTCAATTTTTTTTGTTAAAGAAGATTTTATATTTATTGAAGGTCTATCAGACTTTACTTCATCAACAGATTGATAGAAATCTTCTATATGTACATCTCCTGCTTCTCTTCTAGCTAGGACAAAAGCATATATAAATTTGTAAATATATTTAATAATTGCTTGCAAACCACCTATTAAATCCTTTAGTTCAATATCAGTCATATAAAGAACTGACATTATTAATCCAATAATCAAAAAAGAATGCGTCATTTCTAAACCTACACTGTTCGCTAGAGGATGAACAATGAAAGCTGATATATGTCCTCCAGATTTTGCGAGCACTTCCGAACCTGCTTTAGGTGATAATGGTTGGGTGTGAATTAATGAATGGAAAGCAGCTGATGAAGTTATTTGTATCCAAAATGATCCAATTAAAACTTTCTGTGCAGGAACAGCATCTCTATCTCTTACAAGAATTGCTGCACCATAGATAAAAAATATTGGAAGTGCAAAAGTACCGTAACCAAAACACCATTCGAGAACATTAAATATCAATTCACCAACTGGACCACCTTTTGAGAATATAGAAAGTGCTGTCAGTAAGCCGAATGAAAACATAAAGATTGCAACAGCCTGGTAAGAATGGACGAACTTGTTTAAAGCATTGGATGTTGTAGATTTAAGTTTAGTTACTGCCCTGTCTACATTTATTAACTTGTTTTGTTTAGACACCCGCTTACGCCCCAAAACCCTTTTGCGAGTGGATGTCTTCACAGCCACGTATAAATTGTAACATATAAAAATTAAAAAAAAGCTTAGTTTTATTTAATTTTTAAATAAATATCCAATAAAACCTTGGCATATTCTGATGTAACTGGGGTAATTGGCAATAACGGCTCCCCCACATCTTCCCAAAAATTTGTTAACAAATACTTTACAGGACCTGGGCTTGGCTCTTTGAAAATACCATCAAATATTGGTAATAGTTTTTCTTGTAATGTTTCAGCCTCATCCATTTTGTTTTCATTCACCAATTGAATTAATTTTGATATTTCATCACCAACTAAATGTGAAGCTACAGAAACAACCCCTTTTGCTCCATATTTCATAAATTCAATAGTTTCTGAGTCATTACCTGAATATATATCAGCTTTACCTTGTAAAAGTTCTATTTCATTTTTAGCGAATGCCAAATCTCCAACAGCATCTTTAATTGAATGAATACCTAATTCTTGAACTAGTTTTTCTAATGTATCTAAATTAATTAATGTACCAGTACGACTAGGGATGTTATATGCCATTACTGGTAAGTCAGTGTATTTCATAATTTCTTCAAAATGTTTCAAAATTCCATATTGTGATGGTTTTGAATAGTATGGAGTAACAATCATTATTGCATCTATATCCAGACTGCAAGCCATTTTTGTAATTTCTATACTTTCTTTAGTAGAGTAAGTTCCGGTACCAGCAATAATTGATGCTTTACCTTTAACTGAATCAATAGCTGTTTTATAAATAATCTCCCTATCGGTGATAGATAGATTTGGTGACTCACCAGTAGTTCCACTTAATACTAAACCGTCTGACTTTTCTTTTACTAGTTTTCTGCAAAGTCTCCAAAAAGTATCTGTACTTATAACACCATTTTTATCAAACGGAGTAATAACAGCTGTAAGAATTTGACCTAGATCTTTCATAATCAAATTTTAATCTTTTGCAATATAATATTTTCTAAACCAAAAGTAAATTTGTTTAAAGTATCAAACTGATCCAAAACAATTTTTAATCCATACAAATAAGCTTTTCTATCAAATACTTGATGTTCTAAATTAAAAGATTCAAATTCGTTCTTAAAATAAACTACTTGTTCAGCCATATATTTTTCATCTCTAATTGAATAAACATTAATATTATTGACAATATTTTTTACAGTGTCTGAATTCAAGTTTTCAAAAGTTTTAATATCATTAATGTTATTTGCTAAGTCAATAGCAGTACCTGATGGAGCATCTTTTTTATTTGCATGATGTTTTTCAATTATTTGAACTTCATTAAACTCAAACGAAAGTGATTTTGAAAACAATTTTTGAAATGCAGCACCAACTGAAAAATTAGGGATAATTATTACTTTTCTATCTATTTCATCATTTTTCAATTCACTTATGCGTTCATTTGACAATCCTGAAGATCCAATTATCAAATGAGATCTAGACTTTAGCCATTTAGAAATATTGTCATTTATAGACTCTGAGGATGAGAACTCTAGGATAATATCAGTATCTAAATTATCTGAATAAAAGCTATTTTCATATTTATCATCTTTGTACGATGGGTCATATATTCCATTGATTGAGTAATCATCTCTAGTGGAAATATAATCTGAAACAAGTTGTCCCATATTTCCAGCGCCGCCAGAAATTATGATACTTTTACTTTTATTTCTATTCATCGTGTGTTTCCTTATACTTATATCAATAGTTAATGATAGTGTTAGTTAATGGATTCTAAGAATAAAATAATTGAATCACAAATAGTAGAAGAGTTTGAAAAAATTAGACCTGCTCTAACAAGACTTCTTCAAACTCAAATGAATAATGAAAATATATCTTTACGTTATGGACGTTCAAAATCTAAAGACAAAAATGATATTACAATAAATCCTTCAATTCTAGTTAACGCAGTATCAAAGTCTAGATTAGATAAACAAGAACTTCTAATAGGTACTGTAATTCACGAAGCAATTCATTCTCTTCAGAATTATCAAATAAGCATTTCTGAAATATCGAATATTTTTAATGAAGAATTTGATGATATGGATGATATAGAAGATATTTTAGAAATACTTGCTGGTCCTTTTGGTAAATATGTTTTTGAAATAATAGTCCATTCAATTGAAGAAAAAATATTCGTAAAAAAATATGAAGGACTGAATTCTATTCTTGAAGATATTTACAATGAATCATATTCTGATATTAAAAATTTAACTCCATTTAGTCAGTTTTTATCCTTGCTATTTCATGCAATAACTACTTATATTGAACCAGATTACAAAATTTTTAAAAATCATATCGTAAAAGCTTTAAATGAATCACTACATTTACTTAAAACAATAAATTACGTTGAAGTAAATATCTCAGAGATTGTAGAAGCAACAGTTCAAATTATTGACATATGTAGAAGATACAATATTCTTCCAGATCTAGAAAAATATAATTTAGGAGAACAAAAGGAAATTTCTCAATTAATTGATGAAAATGTGGTTAATGAAGTAAGCAAAATTTTGATACCCTCTTCAAACAATTTAACTACGGGCAAAACCCTTCAAAAATTTTTAGGAAAAGATACAAAACAAAATAATCAAGAAAAATTAAATTTAATGGACGATCATGTAACTAAAGTAGGTGCTTCAAACAATGTATATTTTCCTTCAGGTTATGTTGCAAAAGTTGTTGAATCTAAAATTCCTGACAATTTTAAGTTTTTATATTCTGATGGATTGGTAACTTATGAAAAACTCCTCAAAGATTGGAATCTCCCCGTTTATAAAGTGACAAATAAAATAAAACCATATTTCATACACAATTTAAAGAGAAAAAGAATAAGTGGATACGACCAAGGTGATTTATCTCCTCATGTACCTATCATGCTTGCTTCTGGTAGATATGAAAGAATGTTTGAACAAAAACAAAGATTATCTAATAAGTCTTACGCTATTTCATTATTAATTGATGGTAGTGGTTCAATGATTGAAAAGGAAAAAACTGAACTACACCCATGGTCCTTAACTGCTGCTCTTATTGGAACTAGTTACTTATCTCAAATATGTTATGAGTTAGATATAGATTTTGAGGTGTCTATCTTTAATAGAGGATTTATTTCTGATTATAAAGATAATGAAGAACTCTACTTGAAAAGAAAATTTTCTATAGCATCGATGCTGAATACAACTTACGGTTCAGCTGCAAATGAACTATTCAATACTGCAAATCATTACTTCATAAAAGAATTTAAAGACTCTTGGAAAGATCAATATCAACAATTTTTAGGGCTAATTCAATTTTCGAGAAATTTAAGAGACTCACTCAATTCAAATATTTTAAGTGATAATTATCCACCAATAAGCATGTTTGATAAAGGTACAAATATTGATGAAATAAATATTATGCATGCATCAAAGCGGCTATTATTTCATCCAGCAAATACAAAAATGTTAGTTGTATTGTCTGATGGAATGACACGTGGCTCTATTCAGGAGCTCAAGAATGCTATAAATTATTCAACTAGAAATGGGATAGATGTAATTGGTATTGGAATTGGCTCGAGGGGTTCATGGAAAGAATATTTGAATAATACAAAAGTTGAACAACCAGAACAGTTAATACATTCGGTAGTAAATATTACAAAGGATATACTTATAAAAAATATTAAAAAAACATCTGGAGCTGTTTAATGGCAAAAATACAATTTACTAATCCAAAAGACACAAAAGAAGTCGTTGAAATTGAAGAGTGCAAAATTGATTCAAAATTAAATGATTTAAGTTCTAGAAAAAATCGAATACCCCTAATAGATGAATACTATGTTGATTTAGGTACACAATTTAAACTAGCCCAAGCAATAAAAGCAAAAGTAGATGATTTTAGAAATTCAATACCTATTCATATTGCTCTTAAAGGACATATGGGTACAGGAAAAGACCACGATATTGAACAATTTGCTGCAAAATTAAATTACCCATATTACAGAATTCCCTTATCAGGAGAAGTTAGAGATGTTACTTTGCTAGGTTCAGTACAGTTATACGGTGATGGAAAAGGTGGTACTGAAAGTAGATGGCAAGATGGAGAATTAACAAGAGCATTAAGAGGTCCAGCAATTGTAAACCTATCGGAGTTAAATGCTGCTGGACCAGAAGTATTATTTGCATTACATTCGTTACTTGATAGGCACAAAAAGTTAGAACTACCAAATGGTGAAGTCATTGAATTAAGAAATGATACTTTCATTTTCGGAACAATGAACCCTACAAGTTTAAGAGATTACGCTGGAACTCAATCTTTAAATAAAGCTTTTGCTGATAGATGGGTAATATGGGAAAAACCTTTTCCAAATAAAGAACAACTTGAGGCAATCTTTCAAAAAAGATATCCCAAATTACAAAATCAATATACAGATTTAATAATAAATTTAGCAATTGAAATAAATAACTCATTTATGTCAGACGACATAAGTATAAATATTGAAACTCCTATGAGCTTAAGAACAATTGTGGAAAGAATACCATTGGGTTTAAACATTTATAAAGACTCGGAAGATCCCTTACTGGAGTCGTGGAAAAATTTTGTTTTACCACATGTTGATAAAGAAGATTTAGATCACTACAAGACTTTATGGAATACTATTGTTAGGAAAGGGCCTTCAGTCAAACCATTACTTTAGAAAACTTAATCAAAGGTATATTTCTTTTTGTTCTTTTTCTATAATTTTTGAAAGTGGGATACAATTCATCCAAATGTTTCCACATATCAGATCTACTGATGTCATCAACAAGCTCATATGTTGCTTCAAACCTCACACCATCAATTGTTATATATACAGATGTTGTATTTAGATTGTAAAACCAATCAGGAGTTTTATCACTACCACTATACGAAGCAGCAACCAAATAAAATTCTTTTACTTTCACGTAAGCTAGTGGAGTTTTGCGTAACTTTTTAGTCTTGTTTCCAATGGTTTCAAGCAAGAGAATATTATCACCTAAAATTCTCTTACCGGCTTTTGTGAAATTAAATTTAATAATCTTTGAATGAAAATTCGATATAAATCTATAAAACCATGTTGGCCAGAGATGAGCAATCTTTCCTAATATCTTCCACATTTGAATAATTTAATGGTACTAAAACAAACTTCTCACTAAATAATTATTTATAAAAAATATTATTAAAACAACTACAAAAACAAAAATTGAAAAAATATTTTTTGAAATAAAAACTTTCGGTGTAAGTTTTACAAAAAGTACAAAAAATAATCCTAAAACAAATATTGTATTTATAAATAAGTTGGAATCATCGCAAAGTGATGTAAAAACACATAAGCACATGCTATAAAAATAAAGTGAACAAATTATACTAAGATAAATTTTTACAAAAAAATTTAGAATATAAGTAAGATTTAATTTGTTAATTTTGAAAGAAATATTTTATAAATCTTCTTGATCTTTAAATTTAGGATCATATTTTTTAAAAAAATCTTTAATTTTAACTTCTAAATCTTTTGTTTCTATTTTTGCAAGTTCATTTCTTAATTTCATAACTTGTTGTTTAACATCAACATTTTCGTCTAAAAGTTCTAAAATAAATTTTATTCCGATTGCAACTGCTAATAACTTTAAAATTTTCTTCATTAATTTGATTGTATATTCATAAATTCTATAAAAAAAGAATTTTATAAATATTGCTACTGGTTTAATTACTTTTTAACAATTAAACTTAAATATGTGCAAGAAATTCTATCAAATTTAGTTGCAGAACAGCAGTTCTTAGACCAGTACTTGCAAAGTATTCCGATAAGAAACTGGAGTTTAAAAACTAGTTATAAGAATTGGGATATAACAGCTCATGTAAGTTACCTTGCAGCAATTGAAGATCTTACATTTAATGCTTTAAAGAAAAATGGATCTGATTTTAATAAATATAGAGGTCCAAAGGGTCTTGAAAAATTTGAAAAAGAAGCGATTAAAAAAGGCTCCACTATGAGACCACAAGATGTAATTGAGTGGTGGAGAATTTCAAGAGCTTCTGTAATTGAAGTTTTAGCAAAATCACCTCCAGGAAGAAAAATTAATTGGTGGAAAAAAGAATTAGACTACAAATCTTTTGCAACATCTAAACTTGCTGAAACATGGGCACATAGTTTAGATATCTATGATGTTACTAAAAAAGATCATTCTGATACTGTACGAATAGAACATGTTGCATTATTTGGATGGTTAAATCTGGATTCAGTAGCTAAAGAAAACAAAGTTAAACCAAAAGATCTTAGAGTTGAATTAATAGGTCCAGAATATCGTGCTTGGCAATTTGGGAATGAAGACTCGGAAGACTCTATTAAAGGTAGTGCAAGTGACTGGTGTAGATTAATTACTGGCAGGTTGCCAAAAGGAGCAAAACCTACCCTAACTGCTGAAGGCGATTTTGCACAAAAGTTTTTAAAGTTTAACCATACAAAAATTTAGAAAAATGCAATTAATTGGAGTTGTACATCTTAAAAGTCTTCCAGGGTCACCTAGTAATATTTTAAAATTAGACGAAATTATCAACATAGCTCAACAAGACTATAACACTTTAAAAGAAGGTGGTATATCTGGTGTAATATTTGAAAATTTTGGTGATACACCATTTGTTAAAGATGATATCTCAAAAAGAACATTAGTAAGCTTTACAACAGTTCTAAACAACATAGAACTAAATAAAGAACTATCTCACGGTATTAATGTATTACGGAATGATGGAATATCTGCACTTTCAATTGCAGAAGCCATTGAAGCTGATTTTATAAGAATTAATGTTCTAAATAATACCATGTTTACTGATCAAGGAATCATTGAAGGTAAAGCTAATGAAATAATAAGTTTTAAAAACTCATTAAATAAAGATATCAAGATTTATGCTGATGTTTTTGTTAAACATGCTACACCGGCACCAGGTTCTTCTATTGAAAATCATGCAGAAGAATTACTTCTAAGAGCTGGGGCAGATAAAATTATTTTGACTGGAAGTGGAACTGGAAAAGAAATTAACTTTGATGAATTGGCTGTTATTTCTAAAATTGCAACTCCAGAAAATTTGGTAATAGGTTCTGGATTGAATGAAAATAATATAGATTTAATAAAAAAATATGCGAACTTTTCGATTGTTGGTACTTCTTTAAAGAAAGATGCTAAAGTCGAAAACGAAGTAGATTTAGAAAGAGTAATAAATTTAGTTAAGAAAGCAAAATAAATGTTTATTGAAAAATCAAATGTAATAAAAACTCACATAATAAAGTTAGAAAAAGATTCAGATCTTCTTGATTCACTAACTCTTTATGCAGAAGAAAACAACATTCAAGCTGCTGAGATAAATTTCATTGGAGCAGTGCAAAGTGCAAAAGTTTTATATTTTAATCAAGAAAAGAAAAAATATGATGAACATATTATGGACCAGCCTTATGAAGTCTTGAGTGGTATTGGAAATATTTCTTTATTAGATGACAAACCCTTTGTACATGTTCATATTGTTTTGGCGGACTCTACTGGAAAAGCTTATGGTGGACACCTTGATAAGGGTACTAAAGTCTGGTTAATTGAAGCTTTTATTCATGAAGTTGATTCTAAAAACTTAGTTAGAAAATTTGATGAAAATATTTGCTTAAGTGTTTGGAGTTAAAGTAAAAAACCACCGTCTATAGTTACTACTTCGCCTGTAATCCAGCTTGCTTCTTCACTAGATAAGAAATAAATTAAATTAGAAATATCTTCTGGTTCTCCAAGTCTTTTTAAAGCATGTAAATTTGAACTAGTTTCTTCGTCAGCCCAAAGCATTTCAGATAACTTAGTTTTAACTACAGCTGGAGCTATACCATTTACTCTTATCTCTGGTGCAAGTTCCATTGCCAACTGTTTTGTCATATAAATTAGTCCGGCTTTAGAAACATTGTATGCTCCCATAAAATGTGAAGGTTTTATTCCTCCTACAGAGCAAACATTTAAAATAGAATCTTTTAATCCTGCTTTTACAGCTTCCCTAGACCACATAAGTGGACCCATAAGATTAACATCCCAAGTTTTTTGAATAGCAGATAACTCTACTTCTAAAATACTTCCCGCAGAAGGATTTGTTCCAGCATTGTTGATCAAAACATCTAATGAACCTATTTCTTCTATTATTGATTGACAAGTCGTACTAGCAGCAACTATATCATCGGCTTTAGCCACAAAACCTTTTAAATTTGGGTGATCCTTTAGAACAGCTTGTAAATTTTCTTCTTTTCTACTAGTTATATATACATTCCACCCTTCTTTAGAAAATCTTAGTGCAGTTGCTAAACCAATACCTCTTGAGCCACCTGTTATCAGGACCGTTTTCATGTTTTTTATTATACTATTAAATTGCTCTTCAGTTACAGTTGAATAACTAATGGAAAATTTTCAAAAATATATATATCTATTAACTAAAAATAGAGATTTTTTGAAGCTTTTTTCTGCAAGGTTAATAACTTTAGGTGGCGATTGGCTGTTAACAGTACCACTACTTGGAATTATCTATGAAATTACTGAAAATCCTTTAATTACCTCACTGGTGCTAGTCGTTCAAAGTGCTCCTTTATTCATTCTTGGTAGTTTTGGTGGTTATTTAGCAGATAGATTCAATAGAAGAATAATTATTGCTTTATCAGAATTTATAAGCGCTCTAGTAGTAATACTAATCCTTTTTGCTGTAAGGACAGAGAATGTCGCATTCATACTATTTTCCTTTTCACTTTTATCAGTTGTAAATTCAGCTTATATGCCAACATCTGATGCAGCATTAGCAAATGTTGTTTCAAGAGAAAATTTAGCTGAAGCTAATGTTTTATTTTTTTCTAGCTGGGGAATAATGGCAGGTATTGGAGCTGGGATAGGTGGATATTTAACAACTGTGTTTTCACGTGAAATACTTTTTACAATTGATTTTTTTACATTCATATTTTCAGCAGTACTTGTATTTTTGATAAAAAAAGATCTTAGTGAAAAAATTGAATTAATAGATAATCAGAAAACAATAAAATTTATTGATGGAATAAATTTTGTAAAAAGTAAATCAGAGGTATTTGCTTTAGTGGTCACAAAATCTACATTCAGCATATCTGCAAGTGGTATGCTTTCATTGTTTACTATTCTCTCATACGATATATACAAAACTGGAGATTTTGGAACTGGTCTAATGTTTGGAGCAAGAGGAATTGGTGCATTAATAGGTCCAATTTTAATAAGATACTTTTTTGGAAAAACTGATGGAAAACTACTTTTAACAATTGGACCGAGCATAATGGCTTGGGGACTGTTTTATTTTTTAATACCTTGGTCAATATCTTTATACCTTACAGTCTTGCTGTTAGTAGTAGCTCATTGTGGAGGTGGAGCTCAATGGGCATTCTCAACATATGGATTACAAATTTTAACTCCTGATAACTTAAGAGGTAGAGTTGCAGGAATTGATTATTCTTTAGTATTTTTAATGAATACAATTTCTACTTTACTTATTGGCTACCTTGCATCTGTTTACGGAGCTTTGGCTATGTTTAAATTTTTTCCTGTATTTGGATTTATTTTCGGTTTTAGTTGGTATTTATTAACAAAGAATATTTGGAAAAATTTAGACTGAAAATAAGTTTTTTCCTTCAAATTTTTTAGTGCCATTAACATAACTAAAGTATTTTCTGCACTCACAAGATTGATATTCTATGTCGATTGGATAAAAAGTTCTTTTTGCACTGGGCCAATACTCTTCTTGAAGTGTAATCATTTTAGTTGCTACCTGTTGATGACTGTTTAAACCTAAATGTTTTTGTAGTCTATCTAAGTATGGCGACGCACCAATACCAGTTGGTACATCTGAAGTTAAGGGAATGAGTTCTGGCCTGAACCAAGCAATATCAATAAGAGCCATAAAAATTGGAAAATTATTTTTCATTTTAAATTTTTCATTAATACTCTCTGTAGCTTTAACAACACTTTTTTCTGAAAGGGTTATGATTTCAAGCAAAACTTCACGGATGTTATAAAATAATAATGTTGCTGCATCAATTCTCTCATAATTAACATCTTTCCATGTAATATCTTCAACAGGATATGCTGTTAAGTTTGCCCAGTCACCAATTTGATAAAGTTTATTTTTCAACAAATCTGGATTATTTAGTTCATCTAATTTTAAGTTTTGAATAACTTCATTTTTATTACACCATCTTGCAAAGAATAAAAATTGGACAAGTAAAGCTACATCATCTTTTATTTGACTTCCAATATTAATAATTGATCTACTTACTTTATCATCTTCCCTGAAAACATTTAAAAATCTACCTTTTTGAAATATTGAATCTTCGCTCCATGGAAAAGTTTCTCCTGACTCTCTTTTAAGTCTTATGCTCTCTCTTTCTTTGCAATAATCAAAAAAACTTTTTACTGGATCTTTTATTTCTAATCCATCTAATGACTTTTTGTATGGATTCTCTAAACTCATAATCTTAATTTAAACAGATGTACTCTTCATTTCCTATTTAACGAAAGGTATTTGTAGCATATTTGTTGTATAAGCTCCAGATTTTTTCTCTGATTTCATTTTCCATTCTTTTTTTATTCCTTGAGCACCAAACATAAGGGTGCTTGATCCATACTTATGGTTAACACCGTCTAGTACGGTCATTACTTTGTCTGACTTGCTATAGTTTTCTTGCTCGTAAAAACTATACTGCTCATTTTTTGCATCTGTAATTTCGAGTAACATTACTCCAATTTTTTGATATTCGTATCCATAGATAAATAACTTTTGTGTTAATCTTTTAGCTTCTTTAATAATCTTTGAAGTGTTACTCGTTGGAATTGTGAAAAAAGTACTCATGCCGTTGCTATATCGTTTTTCTTGATCTATGAACGGACTAGTTCTTAAAAAAACATATACCCCTTGTGCTCTCGATTGCTGTGACCTCAGTTTTTCACATGCTCTAGCCGTATAGTCTGAAACTGCTTCTTCCAGTTCTTGTAAAGCCATTACTTTTTTTCCAAAAGATTTAGATGATATAATATTTTTTTTATTCTTTACCTCCTCTATGCCGATGCATGAAACTCCATTTAATTCATGATGAATTCTTTCTCCTACGATGCTTATATTTTTTCTTACATATCTTGGGTTTGCATGAGCTAAATCAAGTGCTGTTTTTATACCTATTTCTCTCAGTCTCCTACCCCATCGTGTTGAGATTCCCCAGATCTCCTCCAGGGCTAACTCTTTTAATATTTCACCTCTAACTAAATCGTCTCTAATATCAAAAACATTCGACTCTTCATATTTTTTAGCTTGCCTATTAGCTACTTTTGCTAAAGTTTTAGTTGGACCTATACCAATAGATACAGGAATACCTGTCCATTGCTTCACAAGTCTCCTTATTTCTTTTGCTGTTTCTTCTAAGTCGCAATAATAAAATTCGCTTATATCTAGAAATGCTTCATCTATTGAATAAATTTCAATATCTTTAACTAGTGATTTTAGTGAAGTCATAACCCTGGCTGACATATCTCCATAGAATGTATAATTTGAAGAAAAAACATGTACCTTGTTTCTTTTAATTATTGTTTCATATTTGAAATATGGGGCTCCCATTGGAATGCCTAATGCCTTAGCTTCGTTAGATCTTGCTACAACACATCCATCATTATTGGACAAAACAACTATAGGTTGTCCTTCAAGTTTAGGGTTAAAGACCCTCTCACATGAAGCATAAAAATTATTACAGTCGACTAAAGCAAAAATTTTATTATTCACACACTTACTCCTTTGAATACTGTACACTATTCTAAGAAAAAAGAAAGACATTTTTATGCCGAGAGGTGGAGCAAGAAAAAATGCTGGAAGACCAAAAGGTCAAGGTAAGTACGGTGAGAAAACTAAAGCACTTCGCATTCCGTTAAGTAAAGTTAAATATATTTCTGAAGTAGTAAGTAAAGGTCTCTACGAATTACCACTTTACAGTGATAAAGTTGCCGCTGGATTCCCCTCACCCGCAGATGATTACCTTGAAGATAAAATTGATTTAAATCAGTATCTCGTTAAACACCCTGCTTCAACTTTTTTAGTTCGTGCCTCAGGTGAGTCCATGATAAATGCTGGAATATTTCCTAATGATATTCTTGTTGTAGACAGGAGTCTCAAAGCAGAAAACGGAAACGTTGTAATCGCTGTAGTGGATAATGAGTTAACCGTAAAAAGGTACCGAAAAGTAGGAAATAAAATTGAACTTGTTCCAGAGAATAAAAGGTATCAAAAAATAGTTATTGAAAAAGAAAGTGAAGCCTATATTTGGGGTGTTGTTACCAACGTAATACATCAAGTTTAATTAAGGTTTAATTGCAGATCCCCAATAATTAAAACCAAGAAACTTTTGAGTTCCAGGCAAGTAGGAACTTTCATAAGATTGAAATCGAAAATTTGCATCTTTAATAATATTAAGAATGTCTCTATTGCAGTGACACCCACCACTTATTAATGGATAAAAGAATTCAATGCGATCTTGTAAAAAAGAAGTAAAACGATCTGGAGAACGTCCATGTTCACTAAATAAAAAAATACCTCCAGATTTTAATACTCTAAATATTTCATGAATCGTTGAATAAGGTAATGGAATGGAACATAACGTATAAGTACTAACAACTGAATCTATAGAATTATCAGGTAAAGGAATTTTTTCAGCAGACTTATTGATAAATTCTATATCTAAATTATGTTTTTTTGCCTCATCTTCTGCTAAAAAGGTTAGTTCAATTGATGGGTCTATCGCTATTATCTTTGAAACAATTTCAGAATTATAATATTTAAAATTTAATCCAGAACCAGATCCAATTTCAAGTACTACGCCAAAAGCATTAGGTATAATTTTTTTTCTTTGATGACTGACAGGATTTGTATTGCACGTATAGTTGATAATTTTTGGTAGAATATTTTTTTCATAAATATTTTTATTAAAAAGTCTTAATACTGGTAAAAATAAAAAAATAAATAAATTAGAAATCGTTAATAGA
>JAQCEB010000040.1 GCA_027729925.1 Actinomycetota bacterium | reverse complement strand
TTTGGGTAGGTCCAAACAAAACTTCTGTAGATTTTAGAATACTAAAGAGCTTTGATTATGTCGGGTTATCACCTGGGACGCAAATCACAAATTATATGCAAGATGGAGTCATGGATCAACTTTGTATCTTAAATACATGTTCATCAAATGTTGTGACTGTTACGGCTCAAGAAGGCGTGTATCAAGATTATTTAGTTGTCGGAACATTAGGTGCATTTTTAGAAAATCTTGGGTCAGAGACTATTGTTAGTAATTTAGATAAGAAATCTGATCTTATATTTAAATTAGAAACTAATGAAGTACAAGTAATAAAATTTAATAAACCATCTCTTGCCGAAAGGTTTTATATTGCTATATCTAATCCTTTGTTTTCATATATGTTTTTTGCTCTTGGTTTTTCATTGATTGGATTAGAGCTTTTTGCAATTGGTCCTGGTTTAATGGCGTTTATAGGAGCATTACTCATAGGCTTATCGTCAATGGTGTTTTCAGAATTTGGTTTGAACTATTTTGGTTTACTAATATTTGCAGTTTCATTTTTACTGTTTATAAAAGTTTTATCTAGAGGTTATTTTGGATATCTTGGCTTGGTTGCATTACTTGTTTTACACATATCAGCAATCGTCATGTATTCCGAATATGCAATAGAGGTAAGTAATTGGTTGTTACTAATTGGTTCTGGAGTAATTGCTTTCTTTTACTTTATTGCTATACCAACAGTTATTAGATCAAGATTAACAACTGATACAAACGGAATGGGTTCCTTTGTTGGGAAAAATGTTAAATTGGTTAAAAAGATTGATAATTCAAAAGGAATCGTTAATTACAACAATAGCGAGTTTGTTGTTGAGTTAAGTTCCTCAACTAACCATAAAATTAATGAGAAATATTCTATAAAGGAAATTGAAGGAAAACTGTTAATCTAAAGCATTACTTCGCGAAAAAAATCTTTTTACACTAAAAAAACTTTGTTTAATGTTGTTGTATGTTACAAATCAAAGTTTCTACTTGGCAGTACGATGCACTATGTAGACAACATTCCAGTAACCTATTTTTTCCACCAGCTACATTTGAAAAAAAAGAAGATAGAGAAAAACGTGAAGCAAAAGCAAAAGCAGTGTGTAGCGGATGTCCTGTTAAGTTAGAGTGTTTAGAAGAAGCTTATGAAATTGCAGAACCTTTCGGTGTTTGGGGTGGGTTAAATGAAGCCGAAAGAAAAAGAGAAGGCTTAGTTTACTCAGACTAGTTTTTTTCTTGTACCACTTTGATCTATTTTTGCGGTAACTCCACTTTTATCAAGAAACTCTAAATAGGGAATTGCATATTTTCTAGTTAAGTTTGCAGCGTTTTTGAAATCACTTACAGAAAATTCATCTTTTAATGAATTTACTATATTAATTAATAAATTTTTATGTTCTTTAGTTATAACAATTTTTGGACTAACTCTAAAAAGATAACTGTTCATGAATAATTTTTTTGTAGCTTCTTTATCATAAGTTGCTAAATTTATTTCATTAACTTCAAGTCCAATAGTTAAGCTTTGGCTAATTTGAGTTAACAACTCGAAGTCTATTTCAAGGATATTAACTTTTTGTAGTTGGTTTTTAATAAAACTTAAATTAGAAAAGTGATTAAAAACATTTAAGATATTTTCGGAGTCGATAAAGTATTTTTGTTCAAAATATTTATCAACTCCAGTTTTATTTATTAATTCAAAATTTTGATTAAGCTCAGTTTCTATTTTCGAAATTGTTTCTTGGCTTATAACAAATTGATCAATAGATAAATAATTTTCAGAATTATTTAGTAGTTTAGGAACCAGTGTAAATATTTGAGCATTAGAAGCATCTAATTTGGATTTGGAATGTTTAATTAAATTTTTTATAAGGTGAGTATTGTTAGTTGCAAAAACAGCCTCTCCTCCAAAAAAAGAATTATATTTTAAGTTATGTAATAAAAAATAGTTTTTTAGCAAACCTGGTAAAGGTGTTGATAATTCAATTAAACAATATAAATTTGAGTCAATTTTCATTTCATAAATATTTTTTATAACTTGATTATTTGTACCAAAGTATATTCTGATGTCTCCTTTGGTATTAAAAGTTTCGTTAGTTTCGTTATATTTTAAAAGAAAGTATCGATAACTTTTTAATTTATCATTGGTAAGTAAACTGCCTCGTCCAATTGATTCATTTTTATTTTTTTTTAAAGAAATTGCAACTCTTTTGGAACTTAATGCTACTTTGAAAGATTCTTTAGTTGATTTAGTATCTCTTATATCAAGCAACTCTTCATCACAATAGATAATATCTAGTAAAAAATTTTTATGCGATGTACCTGTAATGACCTTACCAACTCCGTCAATTACAAAACTTCTATCTACCCACATATGCGGTTGAGAATCTGAACTCCTTTCTTTAGAAAATGTTTCAAAAACAATATTTCTTAATTTAGTTACATCAGAATTTTTAGAACTATATTCGATTATGTTTAAATTTTTTAATTTGAACTCTTTAATTTTTTCTTCTAATTTTGATGTATTAAACTTTTCTTTTAATAAATCTATTTTGGTTATAACAAAAAGAATATTATCTATTCCAAGCCATTTAATACTTTGAATATGTTCTTCACTTTGTTGTGACCAACCTTGAGTTGCATCAATGCAAAATAATATTCCATCAACATTAGAAAATCCTGAAACTGTATTTTTAAAATAATCTTTATGACCTGGTACGTCCACTATTGAAATAATTTCGTTATTTATTTCAAAATAGGTATATCCAAGATTAATAGTTAGACCACGTTTTTTTTCTTCTACTAACCTATCTGTTTCCTGATTGGTTAGAAATTTGACTAGTGTAGATTTACCGTGATCGACATGTCCTGCGGTGGCAATTACTGTCATAAGCTTTGTAATGCATTTTTAATGTGTATATCTTCATCTGGGAAAACTGAACGAAGGTCAATTATTACTTTATTATTTTGGATTCTAGGAATTATTGGAACTTCAAATTTAATTAATGAGTTCAAAATTAATTCAGTGTTTCCATCAATCTCTAAAATTGGAGAAACTACAAATTTATTAGGTAAAGTTCCTCCACCAATAAGACTTTCACCATTTACAATCTGAAAATTTAAATTTATATTCTCAACTATATTTTCAAGTCTGCTCTTAAGTGTCTCAAACGTTTCAGAAATCAATTTCCAAAAAGGTATTTGCAGTTCGTTTTTACTTACATATTTTTCAGTTGTACTTTCTAGTTCATAGAGCACAGAATCAGAACACCGATATGTTCTAAACAAACTAAAGTATTTTATATCGTTTATTAAGGTGTTGCTTCCTGCTAATACCCCGGATTGAACAGATCCAAATAGTTTATCACCCGAGAACATGACAATATCTACACCTGATTTTATTGAGTCTTGTACTTTTGGTTCATTGCTAAAGATATTTAATTTATATTTATTGAGAAAGTTATCCTCAACCACAAGGCCACTACCTATGTCATGAACTAAGAAAGTATTATATTTTATTTTTAAAGTAACGAGCTCTTGGATTGTTGTTTCTTCTGTAAATCCACTTATTGAGTAATTTGATCTGTGTACTTTCAACAAAATAGATTTTGGATATTTTGATAATGCATTTTCATAGTCTTTAACTTTTGTTTTATTGGTTGTTCCCACTTCTAATAAATTGAGATCTGACTCAAGAATTATTTCAGGTAATCTATAAGATCCACCAATTTCTATAATTTCTCCTCTTGAAATGATGACATTTTCAATATTGTATTTTTGTTTAAACATTCTTAAAGCAATAAATAAAGAAGAAGCATTATTATTAACAAAAGCTACATTTTCAGCTCCAAGTAGTTGTTGCATTAAAACATTAAGATATTGGTTTCTTTCACCTCTTTTGTTTTCAACTAAATCATATTCAACATTTGAATAACGATTTGCAAAACTACCTTCAACAGGAGCTCTGCCAAGATTTGTATGTAGTAATGTTCCTGATGCGTTGATTACTTGTTTATGACGATTGAACTCTAAGCTATCTAAATGTTTATTAAAAGTTTCTATTGCGATTTTAGGTTCTTTATATTTTGATAAAATTTTTTTTGCTATAAATAGTTTTATTTCTCTTGGTAGTTTAGAAATAGAGGTTTCTACTAGTTCATTAACTGAAAGACTATCCTTCATTTTGAAAGCTCTTCAAAAACTTTTGCTAACCTTCCTGTGCATGTTTCATCTTGTATTGGAGGCAATTTTTCTTCAATTGTATTTATTAATTTGAGAAGTTCTCTTTTTGTGGGAGAATCTTTATCTTGTAAAATAAGCGGGTTTCCAACATCGGCCTCATTATTTGTGTCTTCACTTATTGGAATACTCGAAAGCAAAGGTATAGCAAATTGGTTAGCAAGGGTAGATCCACCACCTTCACCGAAGAGATTATAGGTTTTACCATCATTTGTTTCAAAGTATGACATATTCTCAATGACCCCAAGCAAAGGAATAAAACTTCTTTTTGCCATATCTGCAACACGAGTTGCAACTTTTTGTGCCATCAATTGGGGAGTAGTAACTACTATTAGCTCTGCTTGTGGAAGAAGTCTACTAAGGGCCATCTGGATATCCCCAGTTCCAGGAGGAAGATCAATAATTAAATAGTCTAACTGACCCCATTCTACATTTTTCAAAAATTGTTCAAGAGCTTTACTTAACATAAGACCACGCCACATAAGTGCAGTATCTTCATCTTCTGTTATTAGTCCTGTTGATATCACTTTTAGATTGTTGTGTTCAAAAGGTAGCATCTGTTTATTATCGTTAGCCTTAATTCTTCCTTTAATACCTAGTAGTCGAGGTATTGAAAAACCCCAAATATCAGCATCAAGTAGACCAACTTTATGTCCATTGTTTGAAAGCCCAACAGCTATGTTTGTTGATAATGTTGACTTACCAACACCTCCTTTACCACTACCTATTGCGAGCACTCGTGTTTTTGGGTCTATTTGTGTTGGCTCTGCATTCTCTCTAGCCCTTTGTCTTGCTTTTTCCATAACTGCAGTTCTTTCAGCTTGATTCATTTCAACAGTTTCTATATTTACTGCAGATATATTCTCAATTAATTCAAGTTTTCTTTTAATCTCTGCTTCAATTTGGTTTCTCATAGGACAACTGGCTATGGTTAAAGCAAGTTTAACTGTGACTTTATCATCAACATGATTGATGTCTTTTACCATTCCGAGGTCAACAATGTTTACACCAAGTTCAGGATCATAAACTGATGACAAATGCTTTAAAAGTAAGTCATTTTGTACCATGTAAATATTCTAAGGAAGTTTGGAAAAGATGTAATAACAAATTTATTGAATAACATAAATATTGGTATAATCAAACTTATGGATATACAAATTAAATCATCAAGAGCAGTTCTTGCAACTGAAAATGCAGTCAAAAAACTAATTGAGTTAAAACAAGCGGAGTCATCAGATAATAGTTTCTTAAGAATGGGTGTAAAACCAGGTGGATGTTCAGGGTATTCTTATGAGATGTTTTTTGACACTGAAC
>JAQCEB010000007.1 GCA_027729925.1 Actinomycetota bacterium | reverse complement strand
TCAACAGGTACTTTACTTTCGTACTCTGGCAGTGGAATCGTTCCAAATGAAACTACTAATAAAACTGAAATTACAAAAATAACTAATGAAACTAGAAGTGATTTATTCTTCTTCATTATTTTTATTAATTAGTTGAAATTTTATATTTTCTCTAATTGAATTTAAATACAATCCAACAGCTACAAGGATTGCACCAATAAGTAATAGAATTAGTGGTGGCCAAACATTATCTGGAAGAATCGCACTGATTAATCGAGGTAAGTTAATAAGTAGCCCTAATCCTCCGATAAAAAATAATATTTGTTCAGTAATTTGGATACTAAGCCAAATAAAAACTATTGAGCCAAAAATTAAAATACTAATTGCTAAGATTTCATAATTTGATAAAAGATCTTCGACTAATACCACTGTACCAACTGAAATGGTTGAAGAAGAAATAAAATATCCTGTCCATGTAGGTTTAAGAAATTTTGAAAAAGTATTATATCCCCAAATTATTCCACCTATTAATGCTATAACTCCCCAACTCCAAGTTTCTAAGTTCGGAGCATATAAATTAATATTTGAACCTAAGAAAAATGCAATAGAATAAAACATTGCAATATGTTGTAAGAACACACTATTTCTGAAATATAAATAAATAGAATACATACTCGTTAACAAACTAATAAAAATTAGTGAGGTTTCTTGAGAAAATTTTAATACATTAGCTTCAGTTAAAATATTAAATGAAAAAACCAAAACAGCTGCAAAAGATATCGTAGAAATAAAAAATAAAAATGAAGAGAGTCTGTCCACTGAATCAAATATTAGAAATTTCTTATTTTCAAATTTTTCACTGTATATTGCAGAAAAGTATAGAAATGCAGTTATTGAAATTAACAATATAAGTTGAGCCCAGTACTCTAAACTTGACCAGATTATCGGTAGAGTACTAATCAATCCTGAAAGTAAAAATAACCCTCCAACCAAAACAATAATTCTTGCAAATTTTGATTTTATTGGAGCTTGTACATTTTCAAAATTTTTAATTTCTTCGAAAGTTTCTAAATTTATTAATTTATTTTCGTACCATTTTTCAAGAGAGCGTTTTACTTTTCTGTCCACAAGATGATGATAATCTATGAAGATTTATGTCACTAATCTTATTAAATAATCTAAAATCTATATAGACTTTAGAGTTAAGCCGAGATGCCCGAGCGGCCAAAGGGAGCAGACTGTAAATCTGCCGGTTATGCCTACGTAGGTTCGAATCCTACTCTCGGCACTTGCCCTCTTAGCTCAGTTGGTAGAGCACTTCCATGGTAAGGAAGAGGTCTCCGGTTCAAACCCGGAAGAGGGCTCATCGACTAAGTAGTCTTATGGCGGCGTAGCTCAGTTGGTAAGAGCGCACGACTCATAATCGTGAGGTCGGCAGTTCGAGTCTGCCCGCCGCTACTAGAAAAAAAGGAGAACAAATGGCTTCAGATAAAAGGCCACCATTAACAATGGTTTGTACTGTGTGCAAGTCACAAAATTATGTAACAACTAAAAATAAAACTAATGTTCCTGACAGGATGGAATTTAACAAATTTTGTTCAAACTGCAGAAAACATCAACTTCATAGAGAAAAAAGATAGCTTTATAAACTTTTGCCAATTATTCTTAACATGAATGGCTAAAGTCTCAAATTTAAATAACTATAGTGAGTCTGTTTCTAATTCTGAATTAGTTAGGCTTTCACAGCTTGGTGATCAGGCCGCATTTGAACAGTTAGTGGTTAGGCATCAAGAACTTGTCTTTTCACTAGCATTTAAACTTACAGGAAATAAAGAGATGGCTAATGATGTTGCTCAAGAAGCATTCATAAGAGCTTGGAGAGCAATAGATAAATTCAGAGGTGACTCAACTTTTGGTACATGGATTTATAGAATTACAGTTAATTCAGCTTGGACTTTGAGAAAAAAAGCAAAAAAACATAAAACCTTGAATATTGATGAAACTTACGAGCCAGTGGTGATTGATGAAAAACGAGATCCTGAATTAGTTGCAATTAACTCAGACTTATCTTTAACACTAATTAACGCACTTGATAAAATTCCAATAGATCAAAGAATAATTGTTGAATTAAAAAGTATTGAAGGAAGATCACACAAAGAAATAGCTGATTTTCTTGGTATCAGTGTTACCGCTGCAAAAGTTAGATTACACAGAGCTCACCAAAGATTAAGAGATATTTTAGAAGAAGTAGAGAAATGAAAAGCATTATTAATAAAATCAGAAATGAATTTATGTGTAGAAGAACAAGAACAAAAATGCTTGCTATGTATATGAGTAAAAAATTTTATGGATTTGACGATAATTATCATTCGGTAACTTGTATAAAATGTCAGGTTTCTGGAAAAAGATACAAAGCATTCAGAGAGGTAATCGAAAAAAAGTTTGAAGAAGTTCCAGAAGTTCCAAAAGATTTTGCTTCAAAAGTTATGGAGTCACTAGATAAAAAAGTAAAAACAACTACAAGTAAGAGTAAAAAAATAATATTATTGACATTGCTCGGAATATTATCAATAATATTTTTAATATTTGGACTTAAGCGCTCGAATAAAAGATTAGAGAATGAGCAATAATTTAGGGGTGTAGCTCTAATTGGCAGAGCGACGGTCTCCAAAACCGTAGGTTGTGAGTTCGAATCTCACCGCCCCTGCAGAGGTAAAAATGAATGAAATGAATAGAGAAATGCGCAGAATGTCTGAGCGTGAAGAACGTTTAGCGAAGAAAGCTGATAGAAATATTGGTAAGTATCAATCAGGAGAAAAAGTTTCTCGTTTTAAAAAGATTGCAAACTATTTAGGTGAAGTAAAAACTGAACTAAAGAGAGTTAACTGGCCAACCTCAAATACTTTGTATTCATTTACAATTGTAACGATAGTTACAATTGCTTTTTTCACAGTTTTTATTTTTGGAATGGACTTTAGTTTTAAAAATACTTTGATTAATCTATTAACTCTTGGGAAATAAAATGTTAGACGATACAGTTACAACAGATGAAGTAAATTTAGAGGTTTCAGAAGAAACCATTGAAGACACGACTCCTTCTGTTCACCCTTATGACTTACCAGGTGAATGGTTTGTTTTAAATGCACAGTCTGGTCACGAAAAAAAAGTTAAAGCAAATTTAGAAAATATAGTTAAAAATACTAACTTAGATGACAGTGTTTTTGAAATAGTTATTCCTACAGACGAAGTTGTTGAAATTAGAAATGGTAAAAAAGTTACTGTAGAGAAAAAAACTTTTCCAGGATACATCTTGGTCAGAATGGATATGAATGATAAAGCTTGGTATGAATTAAGAAACGCACCATCAGTTATTGGGTTCGTCGGATCTGGTAAAAGTGCAATAGCTTTATCGAGAAGAGAAGTAGAAAGAATTCTTGGTACTAATGAAGATATTGAAGTTAAAAAAGATTCTCCTAAATTTAAACCAGATTTCGAAGTTGGTGAAACTGTAAGAGTTACAAATGGCCCATTTGCTGATTTTAATGGAAGTATTGAAGAAATAAATTTAGATCAATCAAAAGTCACAGTTCTTGTTAATATATTTGGACGTGAAACTCCAGTTGAACTTGGCTTTTTAGATATAGTAAAGAATTAGGAATACATATGGCAAAACCAATAAAAGCAATACTAAAGTTACAAATCCCAGGAGGCGGCGCAACACCTGCTCCACCAGTTGGATCTGCATTAGGTCAATATGGTGTAAATATAATGGATTTTGTTCAAGCTTTCAATAATGAAACTTCAAGTAGACAAGGAGAAACTGTTCCGGTTGAAATTACAATATATGAAGACAATAAGTTTACATTTGTAACAAAGACCGCTCCAGCATCATATTTAATTAAAAAAGCAATTGGCTTAGCCTCTGGTTCAGCTGAACCACATAAGGTTAAGGTTGCATCAATTTCTAAAGCACAGTTAAAGACTATTGCAGAAACAAAAATGGAAGATTTAAACGCTAACGATGTTGATGCAGCAATAAAAATTATTGCTGGTACAGCTCGATCAATGGGTGTAACTGTAGAAAAATAAAATTATATTTGGGAGACTTTTAGTCGTCTGTACCGAAGGAGAAAAATGAAAAAACAAAGTAAAAATTATGTCGAGGCAAAAAGTAAAACGCCTAAAGAAAAACTATCTAGTATAAATGCAATTAAATTATGTAAAGAAATTGCAACTGCAAAGTTTGATGAGTCAGTAGATATTGCTTTTTCACTAGGGATTGATACTAAAAACGCAGATCAAAATATTAGAACTACAGTTTCTCTTCCACATGGTACCGGTCGTACAGTTAGAATCGCTGTTTTTGCTGGAGGTGAAGCTCTAACTGAAGCTGAAGCTGCAGGTGCTGATATTGTTGGCGGAAAAGAATTAGCTACTAAAGTGTCCAAAGAACAAAAACTTGATGTTGATATTGTAATTTCTACACCTGAAATGATGGCTGAAGTTGGGCAGCTTGGTAAAATTCTCGGACCACAAGGTTTGATGCCTAATCCAAAAACAGGAACAGTAACTGCTAATGTTGCAAAAGCAGTTGAAGATTTTAAGAAAGGTAAAGTTGAAATAAAAAATGATAAATTTGGTAACTTACATCTTTCTATTGGAAAAGTTTCATTTGATGAGGATAAGCTACTTAAAAATTTGGAAGAAGTTATTACTGAAGTAACTAGAGCAAAACCTTCATCTGCAAAAGGAGAATACATTAAAAGTGTTTATATCTCTTCAACTATGGGACCTTCAATCGGCATTGATTTAAATCTATAAATTATTTGCTAATAAATTTATAAGTTGTCTATATTGTTTTTAGACAATTAAAACCAAAGACCGTTAGTAGTTTGTAAATCTAGCGCAGGTAAACTGTAAAGTCCTTGGTTTACACAAGGATTTTTTTATGGTTAAGAATAATAAAGTTGAAGTAGTAGAAAATTTAGAAGTTTTATTCAGAAACGCTAGTGCTTTAGTTATGGCTGAATATAGAGGTTTAAGTGTCTCCCAGCAAACTAAATTAAGAAGAGAACTAAAAAAAGCTGGTGCTACTTTTAATGTAGTTAAAATGACATTAGCTAAGAGAGCTGCAGAAAATATTGGTTTAGATTCTTTATCGGAATATTTCTCTGGACCAACAGGAATAGCAGTTATAGAATCAGATCCTGTTGAGGCTGCAAAAGTATTAAATAAATTTGCTAAAGACAATGAAGCATTTGTTGTAAAAGGCGGCTTAATGAATTCTGAGCCTTTATCTGTTGATCAGATAAATGTTTTAGCCAATATTGAGCCAAGAGATGTATTACTAGCAAAAATTGCTGGTGGTTTCAATGCTCCATTGGTAAAAGTAGCTGCTGGCACAAAGGCAATTCTAAACAAAGCTGGATATGCCTTTAGTGCATTGCTTGAAAAAAAAGATAATGGAATAGAAATTTCTGAAGTTGAAAATAAAAAAGATGTTTTAACTTCTGAAGAAGTTAATAAAGAGGAGGAATAACAAATGGCAAAAATGACAACTGATGAGTTGCTTGGTGTATTTGAAGGAATGACAGTATTAGAGCTAAAAGAATTTCTTGATGCTTTTGAAGAGAGATTTGACGTTACTGCAGCAGCTCCTATCGCTGTAGCAGCTGCACCTGCAGGCGGAGGAGACGATGCTAGTGCTGGTGAAGAAAAAGATTCTTTTGATGTTGTACTTGCAAGTGCTGGTGCTCAAAAAATCCAAGTTATTAAAGAAGTTAGGGGTCTAACTAATCTTGGATTAAAGGAAGCTAAAGAGCTTGTAGATAATGCTCCTTCAGACATACTTAAAGGTGTTTCTAAAGGTGATGCTGACAAAGCTAAAGAAGCACTTGAAGGCGCTGGTGCGACCGTAGAGCTTAAATAATTTAGAATTATTTGTTTGCGTAAAATATAAATGCTAATATACTCTACCATTCGGGTAGCTGTTATTAATTTTTTGAGGAGGCTTGTTGTCCGCTGTTCAGAATTCTAGACTTTCGTTTGCAAAAATTCATAAAGTTCTAGATATTCCAGATTTATTAATTATTCAAAAAGATTCTTTTAAATGGTTTATAGAAGAAGGTTTAAAAGAAATATTAGATGAAATATCTCCGATAGAAGATTTCTCTGGAAGATTTTCACTAGAATTTTTAAATCATTATTTTGAAGAACCTTTAAAAACACTTGAAGACTGTAGAATTACTGACTCGACTTTTTCAAAACCTCTATATGTTACAGCACAGTTTTTAGATCGTGAAACTGGTCAAATAAAGCAACAAACTGTTTTCTTAGGTGATTTCCCAATAATGACCGATACTGGAACATTTGTAATAAATGGAACTGAAAGAGTAATTGTTAGCCAACTTGTTCGATCTCCTGGTGTTTATTTTTCTCAAGAGATTGATAAAACTTCTGACAAGGATGTTTATATTGGAAAAATGATTCCAGGTAGAGGAGCATGGTTAGAATTTGATACAGACAAAAGGGATACTCTAGGAGTCAGGGTTGATAGAAAAAGGCGTCAACACATTACTGGCTTCTTAATGGCTCTTGATGTCATTGAAAATAAAGATCAAGCAATTGATTTACTAGGGGATTACCCATCAGTTAGAAACACTATCGAAAGAGATCCCGATACAACAAGAGAAGCTGCTTTGATAGATTTATATAGAAAACTAAGGCCTGGTGAACCTGCAACAGTTGAAGCAGCAAAAAGTTTAGTTAAACAAATGTTTTATACACCTAAAAGATATGATTTAACAAAAGTTGGTAGATATAAAGTTGAACAAAAATTAGGTAGAGAATACGGTGAAAAGGATGCTGAAACTTACACTACAGAAGTAGATGGAATGTTAAGAATTGATGACATGATTGATTCAATTAAGTATGTTATAGCATTGCATGCCGGAGAAAAAAGTTTTGTAAATAATCTTGGTAAAGAAATTCCTGTCAGATTAGACGATATTGATCATTTTGGAAATAGAAGAATTAGAACTGTTGGTGAATTAGTACAAAATCAAGTTCGAGTTGGTTTAAGCCGATTGGAAAGAGTTGTAAGAGAGAGAATGACAACTCAAGAACCTGAAGCAATTACTCCTCAATCTTTGATAAATATAAGACCAATCCAAGCCTCTCTGAAAGAATTTTTTGGTACTAGTCAATTAAGTCAATTCATGGATCAACCTAATCCTATTGCCGGATTAACTCATAGAAGAAGACTTTCTGCTTTGGGACCAGGAGGGCTATCCAGAGAAAGAGCAGGGTTTGAAGTTAGAGACGTTCACCCTTCTCACTATGGGAGAATGTGCCCAATCGAAACTCCAGAAGGTCCAAACATTGGATTAATTGGTACCTTAGCCACTTACGGAAGGGTTAATAAGTTTGGATTTATCGAGACACCTTATTGGAAAGTTGAGAATGGCGTAGTAAAGACAAATAAGGCAGTTTATTTAACAGCTGCTCAGGAGGATGAATACACTATAGCTCAGGCTAATGCACCACTTAAAGAAGATGGAAGCTTTAAAAACAAAAAAGTACTTTGTAGACAGAATGGTGGAGAAGTAGCCTTCGTTACTGATAAAGAGATTGATTATATGGATGTTAGCCCTAAACAAATTTGTTCAGTAACAACAGCATTAATTCCATTTTTAGAGCACGATGATGCTAACAGAGCATTGATGGGTTCCAACATGCAGCGTCAAGCAGTACCTTTAGTTAAAACAGAGGCACCTTATGTTGGTACTGGAATGGAAGAAAATGTTGCAAGAGATTCTGGAGAAGCATTAATTTCATCAGTACATGGAGAAGTACAAGAAGTTACTGGTAATGAAATTGTTGTTAAAGAAGAAGGTACTAATAAAAAATTTACATACGAAGTCTTAAAATTTAAAAGATCTAATCAAGCTACTAGCTGGAATCAAAAACCACTTGTTAGAGTTGGTACAAAAGTAAAGCCAGGAGATGTGTTAGCTGATGGTCCAAGTACTCAAGGTGGAGAGCTAGCTTTAGGCAAAAACTTATTAGTTGGCTATATGCCATGGGATGGATACAATTTCGAAGACTCCATCGTTATATCTGAAAGGCTTGTTAAAGAAGACGTATTAACATCTGTACATATTGCTGAACATGAAATAGAAGCAAGAGATACAAAGCTAGGTGAAGAAGAAATTACAAGAGACATTCCTAATGTTGCGGAAGAAGTATTAATGGATCTTGATGAAATGGGGATTGTAAGAATTGGTGCTGAAGTTTCACCTGGAGATTATCTAGTTGGTAAAGTAACTCCAAAAGGTGAAACAGAGTTAACACCAGAAGAAAGATTATTAAGAGCCATATTCGGTGAAAAAGCCAGAGAGGTAAGAGATACCTCACTTAGAGTTCCTCACGGTGAAAGAGGTAAAGTCATTGATGTACAAATTTTAAAACGTGATGAAGGTGCAGATTTACCTCCTGGAGTAAACCAAAAAGTCAGAGTCTATGTAGCAATTCAAAGAAAAATTCAAGTTGGTGACAAACTTTCAGGTAGACACGGAAACAAAGGTGTTATATCCAAAATTCTTCCAATTGAAGATATGCCTTTTATGGAAGATGGCACACCTTTAGATATTATGCTTTCCCCATTAGGAGTTCCTAGTCGAATGAATTTAGGTCAGATTTTGGAAACTCATCTTGGATGGGCAGCTAATCAAGGATGGAGAGAGTATAAAGGTGACTCTAAAGCAGCAAAAGGTGCAAAACCTGGAACATTAGTTTCAACACCAGTTTTTGATGGTGCTGATGAAGATGAAATTCATGAAATTTTAAGAAATGTAAATCCTAACAGAGATGGAAAACTGATGATTGATGAGGATGGTAAAGCTACATTATACGATGGTAGAACTGGTGAGGCTTTTGATTCAAAAATTACAGTTGGTTATGGCTATATTCTAAAATTAATTCACTTAGTAGATGAAAAAATTCATGCAAGATCTACAGGTCCTTACTCTATGATTACACAACAACCACTTGGCGGTAAGGCGCAATTTGGTGGTCAACGTTTTGGTGAAATGGAAGTTTGGGCACTTGAAGCTTATGGTGCAAGTTACGCTTTACAAGAGTTACTTACAATTAAATCTGACGACACTGTTGGTAGAGTAAAAGTTTACGAATCAATCGTTAAAGGTGACAACATACCAGAACCTGGAATTCCAGAGTCGTTTAAAGTTCTTTTAAAAGAAATGCAGAGCTTATGTTTAAATGTTGAAATATTATCTGCAGGAGAAGAAATTTCAATGAAAGATATCAGTGACGAATATGTTAAAACTGCAGAAACTTTAGGTATAGATATGACTAGACCAGAACAAGATCAGACAGAGGTTTAAAATGGAAAAAATATTTGATGAGTTAAGTATAAGTCTAGCAACTTCAGATCAAATGAGAAGTTGGTCTTTTGGTGAGGTTAAAAAACCAGAGACAATTAATTACAGAACGTTAAAACCAGAGAAAGATGGGCTGTTTGATGAAAGAATTTTTGGCCCAACAAAAGACTGGGAATGCTCATGCGGTAGGTATAAAAGAATTCGATATAGAGGAATAGTCTGTGAAAGATGTGGCGTTGAAGTAACTAGACGCGAAGTTAGAAGAGAAAGAATGGGGCATATTGAATTAGCTGCTCCAGTTACACATATCTGGTATTTTAAAGGTGTTCCAAGTAGACTTGGATATTTTCTTGATATGTCACCTAAAGAATTAGAAAAAGTTATTTATTTTGCTGCTTATTTAGTTGTTTCTGTTGATTCTAAAAAAAGAACTAAGGATTTAGCAGAACTTGAAGAAGCTGTTGTTGCTGAAGTTGAAATTGTAAACGAAGACTTTGATGAATGGGAACAAAAACGAATAAAACAAATGGAAACAGAAATTAAAGCAATGGAAAATGCAAAAATTTCTGAGCCTGAAATTCAAATTAGAAAAAAAGAAGTTGAAAAAGAAATTAAAGCAAAAAAAGCTAAATCTGATGCCGAAATAAAAATAATTGAAGAAGCTTTCTCTACTCTAAAAACTTTGAAGCCTAAAACTCTTATAGAAAATGATGTACTTTGGCGTGAAATGATTGATAAATATGATGAATATTTTACTGGTGGAATGGGAGCAGAAGCAGTTCGAAACTTAGTTCAGTTAGTGGACCTAAAGTTAGAAATGGAAAAACTAGAGTCTGATCTTGATTCTAAATCTGCACAAAGAAGACAAAGAGCTATTCAAAGAATGAAAGTCATTAAGCCTTTTGCAGATGGTAAAAATCCACCAGAAGCAATGATTTTAGAAGTTATTCCAGTGATACCACCAGAATTACGACCAATGGTCCAATTAGATGGAGGCAGATTTGCAACATCAGACTTAAACGATTTATATAGGCGTCTGATAAATAGAAATAATAGATTAAAAAAACTTATTGAACTTGGTGCACCTGACATCATTATTAGTAATGAAAAAAGAATGTTGCAAGAATCAGTAGATGCTTTATTTGATAACGGTAGAAGAGGAAGAGCAGTTGCTGGAGCTGGTGGAAGAGGTCTAAAGTCCCTTTCTGATATGTTAAAAGGTAAACAAGGAAGATTTAGACAAAACCTTCTTGGTAAAAGAGTAGACTATTCTGCAAGGTCGGTTATTGTTGTTGGTCCTCATTTACAATTACAACAATGTGGTCTTCCAAAAATGATGGCTTTAGAATTATTTAAACCTTTTGTTATGAAGAGACTAGTTGAACTAGGTTTAGCTCAAAATATAAAATCCGCAAAAAGAATGGTAGAGAGAGCAAGAGCTCAAGTTTGGGATGTACTTGCAGAAGTAATAGAAGAACACCCAGTCTTGTTAAATAGAGCTCCTACTTTACATAGATTAGGAATTCAAGCTTTTGAACCAATATTAGTTGAAGGAAAAGCAATACAAGTTCACCCATTAGTTTGTGAAGCATTTAATGCTGACTTTGACGGTGACCAAATGGCTGTACATGTGCCACTTTCAGCTGAAGCTCAAGCAGAAGCAAAAATACTAATGATGTCAACAAATAATGTGTTATCTCCAGCTTCAGGTAATCCGATTGTATCGCCAAGCCAAGACATGGTTATTGGGCTTTATTATATTACTGAGTGTTATGAAGATTTAAATACAGCTAAATTTAATTTTGTAGATTTCAACGAAGCCCAAATTGCTTATGAGGCTGGTCATATTGGTTTACAAACACCAATTAATGTAAGAGTTGGAGAGTTAGCGGGTAGTCCAGAAATCCACAATAAATTATATAACAGGTTCTCTGAGCTCTTAACAAAAACACCTGTTGATGGTAGCAAGTTAATTCAAACAACTTTGGGAAGATTACATTTCAATACAATTATGCCTACTGACTTTCCATTTATTCAAGCTTCGATTAGAAAACCTGAGATGAAAAAAATTATTTCAGAAGTGATAGAAAGATACAATAAGGCTGAAGTTCGTTTGTTCTTAGATTCAATGAAGTCAGTTGGTTTTACGTTTGGAGCTAAAGCTGGATTGACAGTTGCAATGAACGATGTAAAAACACCGCCTAGTAAAAATCAAATTCTTGAAAAATACGAAGCTGAAGCTGAAAAAGTTGAAAAACTTTTTAAAGACGACGTCATAACCGAGAAAGAAAGAAAAGTAAAAATTATTGAAATTTGGAACGAAGCTACTGATCAGGTCCAGTATGCAATGAGTGCTGAGCTCGAAGCTGAAAAGTTTAATCCTGTCGACATGATGGTTAAGTCTGGAGCAAGAGGAAATATGATGCAGGTAAGACAGCTTGCAGGTATGAGAGGCTTAGTTGCAAATCCAAAAGGTGACATTATAGAAAGACCAATTAAGAGTAACTTTAGAGAAGGTATGTCAGTTCTTGAATATTTCATCTCGACACACGGAGCAAGAAAAGGTTTAGCAGATACTGCTTTAAGAACTGCTGACTCGGGATATTTAACAAGAAGACTAGTTGATGTAGCTGCAGGTGTAGTAGTTAAAGATTTAGGAGATGAGAATATTGACTGGAAAGGTACAAAGAAAAAAGTAGTTGTTAACGGTAAGTTAAGCAGATACTTACATTCAACCCTCTATGGAAGAGTATTGTCAGATGATGTTAAAGTTGATAAAAAAGTTGCAGAACTAGATAATGGTAAAAAGCTCACACGAGGAACTTATATAGACGCTGAGGTATTAGATGCGATTGCAAAATCTGGTGCTGAAGAAGTTTTTGTATTAACTCCATTTAACTCATTAAATCCTGATTCTATGGATCCTCTTTGCTACGGCTTTAGTTTAGCTACTGGAAAACCAGTTGAAGTAGGTGAAGCTGTAGGTATTATATCAGCACAATCAATTGGAGAACCTGGAACTCAGTTAACTATGAGAACCTTTCACACAGGTGGTGTAGTTGGATTAGATATTACATCTGGGCTTCCTAGAATAGTTGAACTTTTTGAAGCCAGAACCCCTAAAGGTAAAGCTGTACAATCTCCACTCTCAGGAAAAATTAAATCTATTGACACAACTCCTGAAGGAAATAGAAATTTAATTATTTCAAATGAAAAAGAGGAAGTAGAAGTTTTGGTTCTTAGAAGGCAAACAATGCTAGTTTCCCAAGGAGATGTCGTTAAAGCAGGACAAGCACTTACTACCGGTCCAAAAGATCCAAAAGAAGTTTTACAAATTAATGGTGTAAAAGCATGTCAAGAATATCTGGTTGATGAAGTCCAAAAGACTTATAGAGATCAGGGAGTTGAAGTTCACGACAAGCATGTTGAAATGATAGTTCGACAAATGATTAGAAGAGTTAGAATTGTAAAATCTAATGATTCTGAATATTTACCTAATGAACTTGTTGATTCAACACAATTTAGAAAAACTAACCAAGCGTTAGTTAAAGAAGGAAAACTGCCTGCTGAAGGAAGACCTGAGCTTATGGGTATCACTAAAGCTAGCCTTGCAACAGACTCATGGTTATCAGCGGCGTCATTTCAAGAAACAACTAGAGTACTAACAGAAGCTGCTATGAAAAAGAGCAAAGACTCTCTTAGTGGTCTGAAAGAGAATGTAATTATAGGTACGTTAATACCAGCTGGAACTGGTTCTAATGCTTATCAAAAATTAATTCCAACTCTACCAGGAGCTCCTGGTGTTTCTGAACTTGGATTTATGTCAGTAAATTCTGATGAAAATAATGAAGATGCACTTCCAAATCCAGCACAATGGCTAGCTATGTTAGGTGAAGAAAATAGTAAGGAGGATGAATAAAAACTTATAAATAATCGGTTGGTTTAAGTTTGAATTCATCATATACTTCAATTTCGGTAACCCAAATTATAAATTTAGATTGGAATAACTATGCCTACAACTCAACAGTTGGTTAGAAAAGGTAGAAAGTCCAAAGTGTCTAAAGAAAAGACACCTGGATTAAAAGGATCTCCACAAAGGAGAGGCGTTTGCACACGTGTTTATACTGTAACACCTAAAAAACCTAACTCAGCTTTAAGAAAAGTTTGCAGAGTGAGACTTTCAACTGGAACTGAAGTTACAGCTTATATTCCCGGTGAAGGACATAATCTTCAAGAACACTCAATTGTGTTAATCAGGGGTGGAAGAGTTAAAGACTTACCTGGTGTTAGGTATAAAGTAATTCGAGGTGCGCTTGATACGGCAGGAGTTTCAGTTAGAAAACAAGCAAGGTCTAGATATGGAAGTAAAAAAGGTTAAATAAATGCGTAGAGGACCATCATTAAAAAGAAAACCTGAACCAGATCCTATTTATAATAGTGTTCTAGTCTCTCAAATAATTAATCAGGTACTTTTAGACGGTAAGAAAGATACTGCTAGTAATATAGTTTATTCTGCTTTAGCAATGGTTGAAAAACAAACAAAATCAGATCCCATTGCAACTTTAAAAAATGCTTTTGAAAATATCCGTCCACAAATAGAAACAAAATCAAGAAGAGTAGGAGGTACTAACTATCAAGTACCTATGGAAGTTCCTCAGAGAAGGAGCACTACTCTTGCAATTCGCTGGCTTGTATCTTCTTCGAGAAAACGTGGAGAAAATACTATGCAAGAGAGATTAGGTAGAGAAATAATTGACGCTAGTAATAAAACTGGTGCATCAGTTAAAAAACGTGAAGATGTACACAAAATGGCTGAGTCAAATAGAGCGTTTGCTCACTATAGGTGGTAAGTGTGGCTAGAGAAGTAAGTTTAAAAAATTTAAGAAACATAGGAATCATGGCTCATATTGATGCTGGTAAAACTACATTAACTGAAAGGGTACTTTATTACACCGGTAAAACATACAAAATTGGAGAAGTTCATGATGGAGCTGCTGTAATGGACTGGATGGAGCAGGAACAAGAAAGAGGAATAACAATCACTTCAGCTGCAACTACATGTTCTTGGAATAACCACAGAATTAATATTATCGACACACCAGGACACGTAGATTTTACAGTAGAAGTTGAGAGATCATTACGAGTATTAGACGGGGCGGTAGCCGTATTTGATGGTGTTGCTGGTGTGGAACCTCAGTCTGAGACAGTTTGGAGACAAGCAGATAAATATAATGTCCCAAGAATATGTTTTATAAATAAACTTGATAGAACTGGTGCAGATTTCGATGCAGACGTTCAGTCAATTATAGATAGGCTAGAGGCAAAACCTGCTGTCTTACATATACCTATTGGTACTGAATCAAATTTTGTTGGTGTTATAGATTTAGTTGATATGAAAGCTCATACATGGAGTAAAGATGATGGTTCAGAGTGGGATATTACCGACATTCCTGAAGATAAGATTGAAGAAGCACAATTAAAAAGACAAAAATTATTAGACATTGTCGCAGAAGCTGATGATGATGTACTAGAAAAATATTTTTCAGATGAAGAATTAACTATAGAAGATGTTAAAAAAGCAATAAGAAAAGGAACATTAAATGGGCTTTTTGTTCCCGTTCTTGCTGGTAGTGCGTTTAAAAACAAAGGTGTTCAATTATTACTAAATGCTGTAGTAGATTATCTTCCTTCACCTTTAGATATTGATCCAGTTAAAGGATTTAAGCCTGGTGATGAAGAAAATGAACTAATAAGAAATCATAGTGATGAAGATCCTTTTTCTGCACTTGCTTTTAAAGTAGTTAGTGATCCGCATGTCGGTAAGTTAACTTATTTTAGAGTTTATTCAGGCACACTTAAGAAAGGTGACAAAGTAGTAAATACTAGTACTGGAAGAGATGAAAGACTTGGAAGAATTTTAAGAATGCATGCAAATACTCGTGAAGATATAGATTTTATTTGTACTGGAGACATAGTCGCAGGAGTAGGTTTAAAAAATGCAAAAACTGGTGATACTTTATCTGACCCATCAAAGATGATTCAATTAGAATCAATGACTTTTCCAGAGCCAGTAATTTCTGTTGCGATTGAACCAAAATCTAAAGTCGACGAAGAAAAATTATCAGAAGGTTTACAAAAACTAGCTGAAGAAGATCCTACTTTTAGAGTAAATTCTGATGAGGAAACTGGTCAAACTATTATATCCGGTATGGGCGAGCTTCATCTTGATATTCTTGTTGATCGATTAAGAAGAGAATTTAAAGTTGAAGCAAATATTGGTAAACCTCAGGTTGCCTATAGAGAAGCATTAAAGTCCAAAACTAATATAGAAGCAAAATATATTAGACAAAGTGGTGGACGTGGTCAGTATGGCCATGTCGTTATGGAATTTGAACCAATTCAAGATGGTTATGAGTTTGTTGATATGATTAAAAGCGGAAGAATACCAAAAGAGTATATTCCTTCTGTTAATGCTGGCGTTTCTTCAGCTATGGAGTCAGGTGTACTTGCTGGATATCCACTAGTTAATGTAAGAGCAACTCTTTTAGATGGAACATACCATGATGTTGACTCTTCTGAAATGGCTTTTAAAATTGCTGGGTCTATGGCTTTAAAGGATGGAGCTAAAAAAGCAGGAGTTAAACTTCTAGAACCTGTTATGAAAGTTGAAGTAGTTACACCAGAAGATTTTATGGGAGATGTTGTCGGAGATCTTTCCTCAAGAAGGGGAAAGATTGCTGAAATGGGACAGAGAGGATCTGCAAAGGTCGTTAACGCTACTGTTCCCTTATCAGAAATGTTCGGATATGCAACAGATTTGCGATCAAGAACACAAGGCCGTGCAACATTTACGATGCAGTTTGATAGTTATGAAGACGTACCAGATTCAATAACAAAAGAGATTACTGCAAGTATTCGTGGAGTAGAGGTTGAAGTTTAAATCTTTACAGATTTAGATTTTAAAAAAAAGGAGAAATAAATATGTCAAAAGAAAAATTTGACCGTAGTAAGCCTCATGTGAACATTGGTACAATGGGACACATTGACCATGGTAAAACCACATTGACGGCCGCTATAACTAAGGTTTTAGCTGATGCCACTGGAGGAAAAGCTACAGCTTTTGAAGATATCGATAAAGCACCAGAAGAAAGAGAAAGAGGAATTACAATCCAGATAGCTCACGTTGAGTATGAAACTGCAAACAGACATTATGCTCACGTAGATATGCCAGGACACGCAGATTATGTAAAAAATATGATTACTGGAGCTGCTCAGGTAGATGGAGCTATATTAGTAGTGTCTGCAGCAGACGGACCAATGCCTCAAACAAGAGAACATGTGTTGTTAGCAAGACAAGTTGGTGTACCAGCAATAGCTGTTTTCTTAAACAAAGTAGATCAAGTAGACGATCCTGAGTTACTAGATTTAGTAGAAATGGAAGTCAGAGAACTTTTAAATCAATATGATTTTCCTGGTGACGATGTTCCAGTAGTAAAAGGTTCAGCTTTAGCAGCTCTTGAAGGCAAAGAAGATGGTATTAAGTCTGTTCTTGAACTAATGGAAGCAGTAGATGGATACATAGAAGAGCCAACAAGAATTGTTGATAAGCCATTCTTGATGCCAGTAGAAGATGTTTTTTCAATTACTGGTAGAGGTACTGTTGTAACCGGAAGAATTGAACAAGGTATCGTAAACGTTAATGATGAAGTAGAAATTGTTGGAATTAAAGCAACTTCTAAATCAGTTTGTACTGGAGTTGAAATGTTTAGAAAACTTCTTGACGAAGGTAGAGCTGGCGACAATGTCGGATTATTGTTACGTGGCGTTGATAAGGAAGATGTAGAAAGAGGGCAAGTTATTGCTAAACCTGGATCTATAACTCCTCATACAAAATTTGAAGCTGAAGTCTATGTATTGACTAAAGAAGAAGGTGGTAGACATAACCCATTTTTCAAAGGATATAGACCGCAGTTTTACTTTAGAACAACTGATGTAACTGGTGAAGTAAGTCTCGCAGAAGGAACTGAAATGGTAATGCCTGGAGATAACGTACCAATTACTGTTGAATTAATTGCACCAATCGCAATGGAAGAGGGTGTAAAATTTGCTATCAGAGAAGGTGGCAGAACAGTTGGAGCAGGACAAGTAACAAAAGTTATTGAGTAATAAAAATTAACCGGGAGTAGACTTTATACTCCCGGTTTTTTTTGAGGAAAAAATGGCAAAAAAGCAGCAGATTAGAATAAAACTAAAAGCTTACGACAACTATGTTGTTGATGAGTCTGCGCGAAAAATTGCTGAAACTGTTTTAAAAACACAGGCTAAGGTGAAAGGTCCTATTCCTTTACCAACTCAAATACATAGGTACTGTGTTATCAGATCACCTCATGTTGATAAAAAATCCAGAGAACATTTTGAAATGCGAATTCATAAAAGATTGATTGATATCGTTGAACCAACACCAAAAACCGTTGACTCTTTAATGAGGCTAGACTTACCTGCAGGTGTTGAGGTGGAAATAAAATTATGAGCTCATTAATTGCAAAAAAAATTGGAATGACACAAATTTTTGATGAGAACTCTAATGCACTAGGTGTAACAGTTTTAAGTATTGGAGATTGTAGGGTTGTGCAAATTAAAAAAAATAAGATTGATGGTTACACTTCTGCGCAATTAACAATAGGTAGTAAAAAAAATCCAACTAGACCATTAGAACAACATTTCAAAAAATATAACACTGAACCTGGTGAAATAATTATGGAAGTACAAATTAATGAAGATTTTAAATATAAACCAGGATCTGTTTTAAATGTTAAAGATTTTTTTGAAATAGGTCAAAAAGTAGATATTACAGGTATTTCTAGGGGTAAAGGTTTTGCAGGTGTTATGAAACGTCATAATCACTCAGGTCAAGGTGCAAGTCATGGTGTTCATAAAGTGCACAGAGGTGGTGGATCAATAGGTAATGCTACATTTCCTGGCCATGTATTCAAAGGTCAAAAAATGCCAGGACGAATGGGAAAAAACAAAAGAACAGTTCAGTCAGTTACTGTTGTAGGTTTAAATGAAGAAGAAAATTACATTTTGGTTAACGGTTCTGTTCCTGGGAGTAAAGGCAACATAGTTAAAATTCAATCAGCTATAAAGGTGAAAAAATGACAGTAAAAGTTGATACTATAAATTTTTCAGAAAATAAAGTTTCAAAAAAACAATATACATTTTTACAGTCAGAAGAAATAAATATCGGATTAATTCATCAAGTTGTAAAAGGCAGTAGAACTAATCATAGAAATAATACTGCATCTGTTAAAACAAGAGCTCAGGTCTCAGGTACTGGAGCAAAACCATGGGCACAAAAAGGTACTGGTAGAGCTAGACAAGGTTCATTAAGAGCCCCTTCATTTATTGGCGGTGGTATAGCACATGGACCTGGCACAAGAGTATATAAAGATAGAACTCCAAAAAAAATGAAAAAGAAAGCTTTAGATATGTCTGTTAGCCAAAGAATTTCTGAAGGAAGTGTTTTTGTAGTAGACGGTACCGGAGTTGAAAAGCCATCAACTAAAAACGCAAACAAAGTTTTAAAAAATGTGAATGTTAACAGATCTTTTACTTTCGTATATTCAGAAGGAGATGAAGTATTATTTAAATCATTTAAAAATTTAAAAAATTCTAAATTAGTTTCTGTTGAAAAGTTAGCTGCCATAGATGTAATTTCTACAGATGATTTATTGTTTTCAGTGAATGCTTTTGAGAAGTATTGTGGAGAAAATGCATGAAATATTTAGAAGATGTTCTAATAGCACCAGTTATATCTGAAAAATCATATGATAGGATTTCAGGATCCAATTCTTATACTTTTTTTGTGCATCCTAATGCTAAAAAACCAGAGATAAAAATAGCTGTTGAAAATTTGTTTGATGTAAACGTTCTTAAGGTTAATACTATGTATCGTCAGGGTAAAAAAAGAAGATTTGGTTATGTTTTCGGACAGCAAAGCACAAAAAAAATTGCAATTGTTACTTTAGCTAAAGGTGACACAATTGAGGCTTTCGGAGTTTAGGTATGGGACAAAAAAAGATTAGACCAGTCACACCGGGAATGAGAGGTCAAGTAACAGCTGACTTTAAAGAAATTACCAAGAAAAAGCCTGAAAAATCATTATTAGATACAAAAAAATCTTCTGGTGGTAGAAATAACAAAGGAAGAATTACTTCAAGACACAAAGGCGGCGGTCATAAACAAAAATACAGAATTATTGACTTTAAGAGAACAAAAGATGGTATTCCAGCAAGAGTAGCTGGTATAGAATATGACCCAAATAGAAATGCTAGAATTGCACTTTTACATTATGTTGATGGTGAAAAAGCTTATATCATTGCACCAGATGGAGTAAATGTTGACTCAATTGTTGAATCAGGTTCTAAAGCAGATATTAGAGATGGAAATTGTTTACCTTTGAGAAATATTCCAGCTGGTACATTTGTTCATGCGGTAGAGCTAAGACCAGGAGGTGGAGCAAAAATGGCTAGGTCTGCTGGATCATCCGTCCAATTAATGTCAAAAGAAAGCGATATGGCTCTTTTAAGACTTCCTTCAGGTGAGATGCGTACGGTGCCAATGGATTGCAGAGCAACTGTTGGAAGTGTTGGAAACGCAGAAGCTGAACTAACAAAGCTTGGAAAAGCTGGACGAAATAGATGGAAAGGTGTTAGACCACAAACTAGAGGTGTTGCAATGAACCCTGTAGATCATCCATTAGGTGGAGGAGAGGGTAAAACATCTGGTGGTAGGAATCCCGTCAGTCCTTGGGGTAAGCCTGAGGCTAAAACTCGTAATAAAAATAAATACAGTAATAAAAATATTGTAAGAAGAAGATCTCAAAAAGGTAGAGGATAGATATGGCAAGAAGTTTAAGAAAAGGGCCATTTGTTGATGAGCATTTATTAAAAAAAGTTGAAAAAGCGCAAAATGTTGGGAACAAGGGTGTTATTAAAACTTGGAGCAGAAGATCAACAATTGTTCCTGAAATGGTTGGTTTAACTATCGCAGTTCACAATGGGAGGCAACACTTACCTGTTTTTGTAACCGAAGCTATGGTTGGACATAAATTAGGTGAATTTTCACCAACAAGAACTTTTAAAGGACATCCGGGACAGAAATAATGGAAACTACAACTGTAACAGCTAAAGGTAATTATATTAGACAATCTCCTTATAAGATGAGATTGGTTCTAAATTTAATTAGGGGGTGTGATGTTCAAGAAGCTCTCAATATTTTAACCTTTACTAAAAGAAAAGCTGCGATTGAAATTAAGCAAGTTTTAGAAAGCGCTATAGCAAACGCTAGTGCAAATCACAGTTTAGATGCTTCTAATTTATTCATTTCCAAAGCTATTGCAGATGAAGGCCCAACACTAAAGAGGTTTAGACCTAGAGCTAGAGGTAGGGCAGGAAGAATTAATAAAAGAACTTCACATGTATTAATTGAACTAGAAAGTAAAACAGAATAATGGGCCAGAAGACACATCCTTACGCTTTCAGAATCGGTATTGTAAACGATTGGAAATCACGTTGGTTTAATGGAAAAGATTATAAAGAACTAGTAAACCAAGATTATAAAATCAGAAACTTTTTATCTAATCAACTTCCTAAAGCAGCCGTTTCAAGAATAGATATTGAGAGAAGAGATAAAGGTGGTACTTTAACAGTTGATATTCATACTGCTAGACCAGGTGTTGTTATTGGTAGAAAAGGTGTGGAAGCAGATAGGCTTAGAAAAGGAATTGAAGAACTTTCTAAACAACCTGTAAAGCTTAACATAATTGAAATTAGAGATGCAGAATTAGATGCGCAATTACTATCAAGAGGAATTGCTGACCAACTTGAAAACAGAGTAGCTTTCAGAAGAGCTATGAAAAGAGCAGTTGCAGCGGCTTTAAAATCTGGTGCTGAGGGTGTTAGAGTTGAGTGCTCAGGAAGACTAGGTGGAGCTGAGATGGGAAGAAGAGAATGGTACAGAGAGGGAAGAGTGCCATTACATACCTTAAGAGCTGATATCGATTTTGGAAGAGCCACAGCACATACTACCGTCGGTGCCATTGGTGTAAAAGTTTGGGTTTACAAAGGCGATGTTGTAAATTCTAAAAAATTAAGACAGGAAAAAATTTCTGCTGAAGCAAATCTAGCAAGTGGAGGACCATCTGGAAGAGTTAAATCAGTCAAATCAAGAGCTGAAGCAGCTGTAGGAGAAAAAAAAGAACCTAGAATTCTTGAAGCTGGTGGTGGTAAAAAAGCTGGAGATGATAAAAAATCAAAAATTATTGAAGCTGGTGGGGGTAAGAAACTTACTAAAACCCAAGCACAAGCAAAATTTGAAGAAGAAAAACAGCTTTTAAATGAAAAGTTGATTTTAGAAGAAGAGTAAATTATGTTGATGCCTAAAAAAACAAAATACAGAAAGTCATTTAGAGGAAGAAGAAAAGGTAACTCTAAAGGTGGTACTTCTGTAGCTTTTGGTGATTATGGACTTCAAGCAGTTGAAACGTCTTATGTAACCGCTCGTCAAATAGAAGCCGCAAGAATTACAATCACAAGAACTATGAAGAGGGGTGGTAAAGTTTGGATAAATATTTTCCCTCACAAACCAGTTACTAAGAAACCTGCTGAGGTCAGAATGGGTTCTGGAAAAGGTAATGTTGAATATTATGTTGCTGTTGTGAAACCGGGAAGAGTATTATTTGAAGTTTCAGGTGTTTCTGAAGATGTTGCAAAAGAAGCAATGAGAAAAGCTGGACACAAACTGCCAATGAAAACAAAGTTCGTAATGAGGGATAACTTATGAGTGTTAATGACTTAAGGGAACTTTCAGTAGTTGAATTAAATGCAAAAATTGGTGATCTAAAAAAGGAATTAATGGATGCAAGGTTTTCATTAGCTACTAGTCAAATTGAAGACACAACTATATTTAAAAAAATTAAGAAACAAATTGCTCAAGCCAATACAGTTTTAACAGAAAAAATTAATCAATCTAACAGTAAGGAAGAAAATAATGAGTGAATTAGATAGAAGCTCTAGGAAAACACGAACTGGAATTGTTGTTTCCGATAAAAGAGAAAAAACTGTTACAGTTGCTATCGAACTACAGTTTCCTCATCCAAAATATTTGAAAATTGTTAAAAAAACAAGAAAACTTCATGCACATGATGATACATTTGATGCAAAAGTTGGAGATACAGTAAAAATCATGGAAACAAAACCATATTCTAAGTCTAAAAGATGGAGAGTTACTGAAATAGTGGAGAGAGCAAGATGATTCAAAAAGAATCTCGCCTTAAAGTTGCTGATAACTCAGGTGCCAAGGAAGTTTTGTGCATAAAAGTTAGAGGTAGTTCAAAAATCAGATATGCAGGCTTAGGAGATGTGTTTGTTGCAACAGTAAAAGATGCTATTCCGGGTGGGCAAATTAAAAAAGGTGAAATTGTAAAAGCTGTTGTAGTTAGAACAAAAAAAGAAACAAGAAGAAAAGATGGAACTTACATAAAATTTGATGAAAATGCTTGTGTCATAATCAATGATCAAGAACAACCGAGAGGTACTAGAATTTTTGGTCCTGTTGGACGCGAACTTAGAGAGAAAAAATTTATGCGTATAGTTTCTTTAGCACCAGAGGTTTTGTAATGAAAATTCAAAAAGGTGACACAGTGAAAGTTATTTCAGGAAAAGATTACGGTAAACAAGGCAAAGTTCTTCAAGCTTTTCCAAAAAAAGGAAAAGTTTTAGTTGAAGGTGTGAATGTTACAAAAAAACATCAAAAACCTCAAGGAGAAACTATGCAAGGTGGAGTCATTGATAAAAGTCTTCCGATCGACGTTTCAAATGTAATGCTAGTTGTAAAAAAGAAAGCTGGAAGAGTCGGTTATAAGTTTGATAAAAATGGAAAAAAATACAGAGTACTTTCAAAAACTGGTGATGAAGTATGATACCTAGGCTAAAAGAAAAATATAATTCTGAACTTAAATTAAATCTTCTTGAAAGTTTAAGTTTAAAAAATATTAATCAAGTACCAACACTTGAAAAAATAATTATAAACATTGGAGATGGTAAAGCTGCAACTGATGGAAGAGCATTAGAATCTATGATTGATGAAATAACCGCAATTTCTGGTCAAAAGCCAGTAATCAGAAGAGCCAAAAAGTCAATTGCTGGCTTCAAGCTTAGAGAAGGAATGCCTATTGGTGTTTCTGTAACTTTACGTGGTGATAAAATGTGGGAATTTTACGATAGATTTGTCCAAGTTGTTGTACCAAGAATTCGAGATTTTAGAGGCTTTAGTAAAAAATCTTTTGACGGAAATGGTAATTATTCACTTGGACTAAATGAACAATTAGTATTTCCAGAAGTTGAATACGATAAAGTTCGTGATATACGAGGTATGAACATTACTATTTGTACTTCAGCTAACGATAACAACCAAGGATATGTATTATTACAAACGCTGGGATTTCCATTTAGGGAGAATTAATTATGGCTAAAACAAGCAAAATAGTAAAAAATAATAAAAGAGGAGAAGCTGTAAACCAGTATTTCGATAGAAGAAAAGAGTTATTGAAAATTATTAAAGACCCTGAAACTTCATATGATCAAAAAAGAGATGCACAAAGAAAAATTGCAAAGATGCCTAGAGATGCCAGTGCTACAAGACATAGGAACAGATGCCAAGTAACTGGTAGACCTAGAGGAACCTTAAGGAAATTTGGTATGTCAAGAAATACTTTCAGAGATTTAGCACTAAAAGGTGAACTTCCAGGAATAAAGAAAGCTTCATGGTAACTATATGAATTTAGACCCAGTTTCAGATTATTTAACTAGAATTAGAAACGCAACACTGGTCAATAAACCAAGTGTAGTGGTTCCACATTCAAATTTTAAATATGAACTATCAAAATTATTAAAAGACCAAGGTTATATTTCAGATGTAAAAGTGAATGAGAATGGTTCAAAAAAAGAGATTCATATTGATTTAAAATATACTGAATCAGGAAAATCTGTTTTGGCTGGATTAAATCGCTTGAGTAAACCTGGAAGAAGGGTTTATGTAGGTTCAGATAAATTACCTAGAAACAATGGTGGACTAGGTACAGTTGTGGTTTCAACATCAAGGGGGTTACTACCGGATTCAGAAGCTAGAAAGAAAAAATTAGGTGGAGAACTAATCTGCGAGGTTTGGTCATGAGTCGAATCGGCAACAAGCCAGTTATCATTGATGAAAAAGTTGAGTTAAAAATAGAAAATAATTTTATAAAAGTAAAGGGTCCAAAAGGTGAATTATCAACACAAATTGTAGACGAAAGAATAAAATTTGAAATCAAAGAAAATGAGTTACTCTTTACAAGATCATCTGATTCACCTGAGGTTAGAAGTTTACATGGATTGTATAGATCTTTAGTTGCGAATGACATTCAAGGCGTTGTAGAAGGTTATTCCAAGACTCTTATTTTACAGGGTGTCGGACATAGAGCATCTCTAAAGGGAAACGATATTGAAATTTTGTGTGGTTTTTCGCATCCAGTAATTTTTGAAAAAGTTGAAGGAATCAGTTTTGAAGTACCTGACCAAAATACAATTATAATTTCTGGAATTGACAAAGCCCTTGTTGGACAAGTTGCGGCAAATATAAGAGCAATCAAACCACCCGAACCATATAAAGGTAAAGGTATAAGGTATAAAGACGAGTTCGTAAGAAGAAAAGCTGGTAAAGCAGCTGGAGCTTAAAAAAAATGAAAATTAAAGATAAAAGACTTCATAGAAAAATAAGAATACGAAAAAAAATTTCTGGAACACCCACAGTTCCTAGATTGGCAGTATTTAAAAGTAATTCGAATATTTACGTTCAAGCAATCGATGATTTAAATCAAGCTACTCTAGCTTCTGCCAGTACTTTATCTCCAGAATTAAAAAGTAAAAATTTAACTAATGATTCTGCAAATAAAGTTGGCCAATTAATGGGTGAAAAGCTTTTAAAACTAAATATCAAAAAAGCAGTTTTTGATAGAGGTGGATATATTTATCATGGAAGAGTTAAATCTCTTGCAGATGGAATTAGAGAAAAAGGAATAGAATTTTAATGGCTGAATTAGAACTTCAAGAAAGCGTTATTCATATAAATAGAGTTGCAAAAGTCGTTAAAGGTGGTCGTAATTTCGCATTTACAGCACTAGTTGCTGTAGGAGATGGTAATGGTAGAGCTGGTATTGGATACGGTAAAGGTTCTGAAGTTCCTCTTGCTATACAAAAAGCTATTGAAAATGCAAAAAAAAATATACAAGACATACCTATGGCCGGATCAACTATAGTCCATGAAATAATTGGTAAACATGGTTCATCCAGAGTTTTATTAAAGCCAGCAGCTCCAGGTACAGGAGTTATTGCTGGTGGAGCAGCAAGACAAGTGCTTGAAGTTGCGGGCGTAAAAGATATACTTGCTAAGTCATTAGGTTCTCCCACTCATTTAAATGTTGCCAAAGCTACAATTGACGGTTTATTAAGTCAAAGAACTCCAGATTCAGTTGCTAAATTAAGAGGAAAAAAAGCTGAAGAAGTTGCTCCTGCCGGGCTTGTTCAAGCTTATGAGCGTACTAAAGCTGAAAAGAAAGTTATGGCAATAGATGAGAGTTAAAATTACCCTTAAAAAAAGCGTTATTGGCGAAAAACCAAAGACAAAAGAAACAGTAAGAAGCCTTGGTTTAAAAAAAATCAATTCTTTTACTGAAAGAGAACTCAACCCAATGATTCAAGGAATGTTAGCGAATGTAAATCATTTAGTTGAGGTAGAGGAAATAAAATAATGAAAAAGCTTAGATTTCACCATCTTAAACCTACACCTGGATCTACTAAACAAAAACTTCGAAAAGGTAGAGGTGAAGCTGGTAAAAGAGGTAAAACTGCAGGTAGAGGTACTAAAGGTACTGGTGCAAGAAAAACAGTTCCGGCATTTTTTGAAGGTGGACAAATTCCTTTATACAGAAGAATCCCAAAAGTCAGAGGGTTAAATAATCAGGCAAAGATGGCTTACGTTGTAGTTAATTTATCTGAACTTGAGCAAAGAGAAGTTGAAGGTGAAGTTACACCAGATACTTTGAGAGAACTTGGTTTAACAAGAAAAAAAGGACTTGTTAAAGTTTTAGGAGATGGAGAGCTAACTAAAAAAATTGATTTAAAGATTCATGCAATAAGTGCTGTTGCTAAACAAAAAATCGAAAAAGCTGGTGGCTCAGTTGAAATTATTAATGAGTAGTTATGAAACTCTCAATTTTTAAGTATATATTTAAAGTACCTGATTTAAGAAAAAGAGTTCTTTTTACGCTTTTCATGTTTGCAATTTATAGACTTGGCGCTTCAGTGCCGGTTCCAGGGGTTGATTTATTAGCAGTTCAAAGACTAACTGAATCAGGTTCACAAGCTGGAATTTATGGTTTGCTTAATTTATTTTCTGGTGGCGCTTTAGAGACATTTTCTGTGTTTGCGCTTGGCATTATGCCATATATTACGTCCAGTATTATTTTACAGTTATTAACTGTTGTAATACCAAGATTACAAAAACTCCAGGAAGAAGGCGAATCTGGTAGAAAAGTCATAACTCAATGGACCAGGTATGTAACAGTTGTTCTTGCACTTTTGCAGTCAACAGCTTTAACATATCTTTTTTCAAGAGGAAGTTTAACTGGAGGAATTTCGTTAATACCTAATTATACTCCTTCGAGAGTAGGGCTAATTGTGCTAACAATGACTGCGGGTACTGCTTTCATAATGTGGATAGGAGAACTAATTTCTCAACGAGGTGTTGGCAACGGTATGTCATTAATAATTTTTGCAAGCATTGTGAGTCAGCTACCTTCACAGTTTGGTGGAGCATATCAAGTAACAGCTGGACAGGGAAGAGTAGGTCAATTTGTTGTTTTGATTGTTATGTTTTTTCTTATGATTGTTGGAATTATATTTGTTGAGCAAGGCCAAAGAAGAATTCCTATTCAATTCGCTAAACGAATTAGAGGTAGAAAAGTCATGGGTGGACAAAGCACATATATTCCAATTAAAGTAAATAGTGCAGGCGTCATTCCAGTTATTTTTGCAACAAGTATTTTATTTTTCCCAGCATTAGTAGCAACATCTCTACCTCAAGACAACTCAGTTACTGCTGCAATTAGAAATTGGATTGATATAAATTTGGCTAACTCACAGGGAACAACTTGGTTTTATATTTTTTTCCTTGCTATTCTTATCATCTTTTTTACATATTTTTATACAACGATTCAATTCGATCCTGTAAGACAGTCAGATATGATTAGAAGACAAGGTGGATTTGTTCCAGGAGTAAGACCTGGTATTTCAACAACTAATTTTCTTTCTCACATAATTAATAGAATCACATTGCCCGGCTCTATATTTTTAGCGTCTGTTGCAGTCCTTCCATCAATAGCTTCTGCAATTTGGGACATACCTCTTGGATTTAGTGGAATATCTATTTTAATTACTGTTGGTGTTGCGATAGAAACCATGAAGCAAGTTGAGAGTCAATTGAGTATGCGAAATTACGAAGGATTTATTGATTGAGTAAATTATATATATTTCTGGGACCTCCTGGTGCTGGAAAGGGAACTCAAGCTTCTCAAATAGCTAAAAGTTTTAACCTTGAACATATATCTACTGGTGAAATGTTAAGGGAACATGTAAATAATAAAACAGAACTAGGGAATAAAGCCAAAAACTTATTAGATGAAGGTTTACTAGTGCCTGATGAATTAGTAATTAGTATGCTCATTGAAAGATTGTCAAATAACGACTCAAAAAAGGGGGCAATATTAGATGGTTTTCCAAGAACCATGGGTCAGGCTAAAAGTTTAGAAGAAATTAGTGATCAATATCCAATTGTAAAAGTCTTCGTGTTTGAAGCCGATACTGAAGAGCTAGTAAAAAGAATTTTATTGCGTGGTGAAGCAAGTGGAAGATCAGATGATACTGAAGATTCAATAAAAGTTAGGTTAGAAGTATACAATTCTGATACAGCACCTCTCGTAAAGTATTATCAAGATAAAAAAATTGTTTCAACTGTAAATGCAATTGGAGAAATTCAAGATATTTATAGCTCAATTGCAATGCATTTCAAAAATTGATGATTACATATAAAACTACAGAAGATTTTCAAAAAATGAGAAACGCTGGAAAGGTTGTTTCGAATATACATTATGAAATATATAAAAACACAAAAGAAGGTATGACTTTAAAAGACTTAGATGATATTGCCAAAAATATTATTGAAAAATCAAATGTAGTTTCAAGTTTTTTTGGATATCAACAACCAGGAGCTAAAGATTACCCTGCATATATTTGTGCATCTCCAAATGATGTAATAGTTCATGGAATACCAAATTCAAAAATTATTGAAGAAGGTGATGTTTTATCCATTGATGTTGGAGTTTCTTATAGCGGGTATCATGCAGATGCAGCATTTACTTTTGGAGTAGGAAAAATATCTCAAGAAGAACAAGATTTGATAGATACCACTAAATTTGCATTACAAGAAGCTATAAAGCTTGTTAAAGATGGTCAAAAACTAGGAACTATTGGAAATAAAATAGATAAAATTGCAACAAGAAATAATCTTGGCAATGTTAAAAACTATGTTGGTCATGGCATAGGTCTAGAAATGCATGAAGAACCACAAGTGCCTCATTTTGGGAAAAAAAATAGAGGTTTCGAATTAAAAACTGGAATGGCTATATGTATTGAGCCAATGTTTAATTTAGGATCAGAAGAGACAAAAGTTGACGAAGATGGATGGACGGTGCGCACTGTTGATGGTTGTAAATCTGCTCATTTTGAACATACTGTAGGTTTAACGGAAGAAGGAGTTTATGTTTTTACAGAAAACTTATTTTAAATTTGTGTTTGTATTGGTTTCAAATCGCACTAATCTAGTTAATCGGTCACTAAATCAAGGCTAATTTTGGTAGAAAAAGAAAAAAACATAATTAAAGTTCAAGGGACTGTTATGGAGACTCTACCAAACGCATCTTTTAAGGTGCAACTTGAGAGTGGAGCTGAATTATTAGCTCATGTGTCCGGGAAGATGAGAATGAGGTATATAAGAATTTTACCTGGAGATGTGGTGGAGATGGAAGTTTCACCCTACGATCCAACAAGAGGTAGGATTATTTGGAGACATAAATGAAAGTTAAAGCGAGTATAAAAAAAAGAGGTCCTAATGACCAAATTGTTAAAAGAAAAGGAAAGCTTTATGTCATTAATAAAAAAAACCCTCGTAACAAACAAAGGCAAGGTTAATTAATGGCACGTATTTCTGGTATTGATATTCCAAGAGAGAAACGAGTTATTGCATCGTTAAGATACATTCATGGGATTGGTCCTAAGCGTGCAGAAGATATTTGTAAAGATTTAAAAATTGATCCTAGTACAAGAGTTAGTAATTTAACAAATGATGAAGTTGCTCAAATAAGAAAATATATTGAAGCAAATTTCAGAGTTGAAGGAGATTTAAGACGAGATGTATCTCAAAACATAAGAAGAAAAACTGAAATAGGTACATATCAAGGCTTAAGACACAGAACAGGACTACCAGTGCGCGGTCAAAGAACTCATACCAATGCTAGAACCAGAAAAGGTCCAAGATTTGCAATAGCTGGAAAGAAGAAGGCAACTAAATAATGGCTGATCAAAAAACTAAAAAGAAAATTAAAAAAAACATTCCTACCGGTGTAGCTCACATAAAAGCTAGTTTTAATAACACAATAATAAATATTTCTGATGCCTCAGGACAAACTTTAGTTTGGACTTCTGGTGGTTCTGTTGGATTTAAAGGTTCTAGAAAATCTACTCCTTATGCTGCACAAGTTGCTGCTGAAGAAGCTGTTAGAAGAGCAACCGAATTTGGTGTTCATAAAATTGATATTATTATTAGTGGCACTGGCGCTGGCAGAGAGACTGCTGTGAGAACTCTTCAAAATATGGGAATGGATGTTGGGTCAATAAAAGACATTACTCCAACTCCTCATAACGGGTGTAGGCCAAAGAAGAGGAGAAGAGGCTAATGGCAAGATATACAGGACCTAGAGTTAGAATTGCAAGAAGAATTGGCTTTAATGTTTTCGAAAACAAAAAAGGCGACAAAGCTTTACAAGATAGGCCTTATCCTCCAGGTGAAAATGGAAGAAAGCGAACAAGAGAAACAGATTACGGCACTCAACTTAAAGAAAAGCAAAAAGTGCGTTATATGTATGGAGTGCTTGAAAAACAATTTAGAAATTATTATAAAGAAGCATCAAGAATGCAAGGCATTACGGGTGAAAATTTGCTGTACTTACTAGAATCTCGTTTAGATAACACAGTGTATAGAGCTGGTTTTGCTTCTACTAGACCACAGGCACGTCAGTTAGTTTCTCACAGACATTTTAAAGTTAATGGTAAATTTGTAGATGTACCTTCTTATCATGTTAAACCTGGAGATGAGATTACTATAAAAGATTCAAGTAAAGATCTTATAGTAATTCAACATACTATAGATACTGGGCAAGACCGTGTTATTCCAAGTTGGATTGATGTAGATAACAAAAATAAATCTGTAAAAGTGGTTGCTTCACCAACTAGAAGTGATGCAAGCTCGCAGATTGAAGAACAATTAATAGTAGAGCTTTATTCTAAATAAACATTTGAGAGGAGAAATTAAAAAATGTTAATGTTGCAGAGACCAGAAATTACACAAGAAGACCTAGGAAACAATAGGACTAAATTTATTATTGAACCTTTGGAGCCTGGGTTTGGTTTAACTCTAGGAAATACAATGAGAAGAGCTTTATTATCCAGAGTTCCAGGTGTTGCAGTAACAGGAATAAAAATTAGTGGAGTTAATCATGAGTTCACTTCAATTCCAGGAGTTGTAGAAGATGTTCTTGATTTGTTATTAAATTTAAAACGCCTAGTTTTAAAAGTAGAAGATCAAGAAAATCACACACTAACTCTTAAATCAAAAGGTCCAGGCCAAGTT
>JAQCEB010000039.1 GCA_027729925.1 Actinomycetota bacterium | reverse complement strand
TAGATGATTCAGGAATGACATATTCTGAATACGAATCTTTTATTTCTTAATGTCAGATTTAAAAACAACAAAACTTTTTAAATATCACAATTCAAAAAATGCAAAGATAATTAATTTTGCAGGATGGTCTATGCCGTTTTCTTATGAAGGTACCTTAAAAGAACACAATGAAATAAGAAATAATTCAGGTTTTTTCGATGTTTCTCACATGGGAAGAATAGAACTAAAGTATGAACAAATTCAAGAAATAAGTTCTTTAATTTGTTCTGAAATTGTGTCTTTACCGGATGATAAGGCTTTATATACTATATTCACTCATGAAAACGGGAATGCAATAGATGATGTTATATTTTGGAAGTTTAAAAATAGATTTATTTTGATTTGCAATGCTAGTAATACACAAAAAATTGAAAATCATTTAGAAGTAAATTCAATTAGTTTTAAAAACATAACAAGTGAAACATCTTTAATAGCTGTTCAGGGACCTAATGCAATAAATAAATTATCTCAAAAATATACCATTCCAGAAAGCTTTCACACTTTCTCAGATGATGAAATTTTCTATGCACGTACAGGCTATACAGGAGAAGATGGAATTGAGTTTATGATACCTAATCAAGACCTTGATGATTTTGTGAACTATCTTGAAACTTTAGACATTAAACCATGCGGACTTGGTGCGCGTGATACTCTTCGCCTGGAAGCATCGTTACCTTTGTATGGATTTGAATTAACTGATTCTATATCTCCAGTTGAAGCAGGTTTAAAATGGACTGTTACGAACACATCAAATTATAAAGGCAACTCAGTAATTGAAAATCAAATATTAACCGGTGAAAGAAAATATCTTAAAAAATTCATATTCAAAGGTAAGCAAATACCAAGAACTGGAACGAAAGCTATATCAGGAAACGTTAATGGTGTAGTTACATCCGGAAATATTTCACCAGTACTTGGCCATCCAATTGGATTTGTTTTATTTGATTCAAAACCTCCATCTGATTTAGTAGAGTTTGACATTCGTGGTAATTTAGTAGAAGGAAATTTAATAAATAAGAGGTTTTTAAACTAATGTTTGTACCGCACTCAGAAATTGATTTAAAAAAAATGTTTGAAGAGTTGTCTATTGAAACACTTGATGATTTATTTAAACATTTACCAGAATCATTGAAACTTAATAATGGTTTAGATCTTGAACCTAGCTTATCTGAATTAGAGGCGATTTCTTATTTTGAAAGTAAAGAAGCTTTAAATACTCAAAATTTAATTTGTTTTGCAGGTGGTGGTCATTATGATGTGTATCTCCCTCATACAGTCAAGACCTTAACTATGCGACCAGAATTTATGACTTCGTACACCCCTTATCAGGCTGAGATTTCTCAAGGTATTCTTCAAATACTTTTTGAATATCAGTCCTTAATTTGTGACTTAACTGATATGCAATTAGCGAACGCATCACTTTATGACGGAGCAACTGCTGTTGCTGAAGCTATATCAGTAGCTATCAATAAAACTAAAAGAGATGAAATTATTATGTCTTCTGGTTTCAACCCCAATACTAAAACTGTAGTCAATACTTTAATTGACCAACAAAAATTTCCTGTTCACTATATATCTCTTGATGAAAACTATCTTTTCCCTGAAAATTATGAGTTTACTGAAAAACAAGCAGCTTTTGTAATCTCTCTACCTCATTATGAAGGCACTGCGCAAGATTTAACAAATTTAGTTTCTAAAGCCAAGGAAAAAGGTTTAGTGTCAATATGTTACATAGATCCATCCATGTTGGGAATATTAAAAACTCCAGGATCAATGGGATTTGATATCGTTGTTGCAGAAGGGCAATCAATGGGTTCCTCTCTTAGTTTTGGTGGACCTACAGTAGGTTGGTTTGCTACTAGAAAAGACTTTGCACGCTTAGTTCCTGGAAGAATAATAGGTGAATCTAGAGACTCAAAAAATAATAAAACTTATGTAATGACATTAAGAGCACGTGAGCAAGACATTAGAAGAGAAAAAGCTTCATCAAATATTTGTACGAACCAGACATTAAACGCTGTAGGTTCTACAATTCACCTTTCTTGGTTAGGGCCGCAAGGGCTCCAAGAAATAGGTTATCAAGCTATACAAAAAGCTGCGTATATGAAATCTCAATTAATTGAACATGGTTTTACAATTTCAAATAATACGAACTCATTAAGAGAATTTCTTATTCAAACTAAAAACGATTCGTCACAAATTATAGAAAAAATGGGAGCTAGAGGGTTTTTAGCTGGTATTAAATATTCAGAAAAAGAAATTCTTACTGCAGTAACAGAAAAAAGAACAAAGATTGAAATTGATTCATTTATTCAAAATTTACTTGAGGTAGATAATGTATAGCGGTGGTAATGCAAGCTCACTTCCTTTAGTTGGCGGTAAGGCTGAACCAACTATTAAACAGTTATCAAAGCCTGGCAGAAGAGCTTCAAGATTTCCTAAATTAGATGTTCCTGAAGTTGAAATTTCAAATTCAGCTTTAACATCAATAAAGCCAACATTACCTGAAGTTTCAGAACATGATTTAGTTATGCATTATTCAAGATTAGCTCATAGAAATTTTGCAGTTGACCTTGGTTTTTACCCTCTAGGTTCTTGCACAATGAAGTACAATCCAAGGTTTGCTGATTTTGTAGCTTCATTGCCAACATTTGCTAATTCTCATCCTTCAACTCCATCTAAATTCACTCAAGGAAATTTATCTATTCTTTTTGAACTTGAGCATTACCTAACTGAAATAACTGGGATGGATTGTGCAACTTTTCAACCACCTGCAGGTGCTTCTGGTGAACTAACTGGTTTATTAATTATTAAAAAATATTTACAAGAAAATAATTTACAACACAAAAATCAGATTATTGTTCCTGATTCTGCCCACGGAACAAATCCAGCTTCAGCTAAAATGGCTGGTTTTGAAGTAGTCGAGGTATCAACAGATTTACGTGGAATGGTAAATATAGAAGATCTCAAAGATAAAGTGAATGAAAATACAGCAGGTCTTATGCTTACTAATCCAAATACTGGTGGATTGTTCGAAGAAAATATTGTTCAAATATCAAAAGTAATACATGATGAGGGTGGCCTTGTATATTACGATGGAGCCAATTTAAATGCCATTGTTGGTGTTTGTCGACCAGGCGATATGGGTTTTGACATAGTCCACTCTAATTTACATAAAACTTTTGCAACCCCTCACGGAGGTGGCGGTCCAGGTTCTGGCCCTGTTGCCGTTAAAAACTTTTTGAGAGAATATTTACCAGGTCCAATTGTAATTAAAAAAGATGATATTTATGAGTGGTATGAACCAGCTAGTTCTATTGGTAGAATGCATGGTTACCATGGAAACTTTCTTGTAGCTTTAAGAGCACTTGTTTATATGAAACTTCTTGGTAAAGAAGGTTTAGATGAATTAGGTTCTTACGCAGTTTTAAATGCAAGATACCTCAGTTCAATTGTTTCTAAAGTAATACCTTTAGCTTACGATGAACCCTGTATGCATGAGTTTGTTGCTAGTGTTAAAAATCTAAAAAAGAGTCATAAAATTAAAGCATATGATGTTGGTAAAGCATTGCTTGATAGAGGTTTTCATTCTCCCACAATATATTTTCCTTTAATCGTTGAAGAAGCACTAATGTTTGAACCAACTGAAACACAGACAGTTGATACATTAGATGATTTAGCAGCAACTTTAGAGATAATTATTCAAGAACTTCAAGAAACAGAGTCTTCTTTCGAAGAATATCCTAAAAATTTACCAGTAGGCAGACCAAATGAGCTTATACCAGCAAAACATTTAACGGTAAATTGGGGAGACTTTGAACTTCTTGAAATTACTGAATAAAATAAACACATGATTCCATCTAAAATTGATGTTGATAGAAATATAAATAAATTAAGAGTTCATTCAAAAGAATTTTCAAAAATTTCAAATGAAGAACTTATATTGCTACTTCAGGAAGTCGTAAATAATGTTAAATCAATTGCTTACTACTGGGTTTCAATAAGTTCTGAAAAAAAAGGTATAACTCATAAGCCAAAAGAAGGTGAGGAATGGATTGGGGGACCTTTTGCTTCAATATTTGCTCTACAATATTTTATTAGTTATTTATCAGGTAATTTTGATTTAGAAGAGTCTAAATATAATAAAAATAAAAACTCTTATAAAGTATTTCCTAATAAAAATATTGAAAAACTGCTTTTTCCTTTCCTTGAAGGTGAGATATTATTTAATAAAAATTTGAGTTATGAAAAAATCAATACTTATAGAGGTTTTAGCAATAGATTTGAAGATAAAAAACCGAAAATTACTTTAATTTTAGGAGCAGGGAATGTGTCTTCAATTCCTTTTCTTGATGCTTTGTTTCATATGGTTGCTTATAAATCTGTTATTTATCTGAAATTAAATCCAGTTAACGATTATTTACTACCTGTTTTTGAACAAGTTTTTGAACCTTTTATTAGTAGAGGTTTTATGACATTAACTAATGGAGATTTGGAAGGTTCAAAATATATATCATCTCATAATGGATTTAATCATATTCATTTAACTGGTTCAAATTATACCTATGAACAAATTGTTTACGGCAAGATACTTTCTGATAAAGAGAGATCGTTAAAATCATTAACAAAAATAAATAAAACATCTATAACTTCAGAATTAGGCAATGTAACTCCTATAATTGTACATCCAGATAAGTGGTCTACCTCTGAATTAAAACATCAAGCTAAAAAAATTGTGACAGCAAAATTAAATAATTCAGGTTTTAACTGTATTGCTGCACAGATTATTGTCCTGCCAAAACAATGGAAACAAAAAGATCTATTAAAGAATTATATTATTGAATATCTTAAGAAAGTAGGCGACACATCTTCTTATTATCCAGGTTCCAAAAATAAACTTAATAACTTAAAAATAAGTAAAAACTTTACGCAAGTTAATAATGAAACTTGTACAACTCCATTCTTAATATCTGATTTAGATCTTGAAAAAGAATATGCAATAGAAGAAGCTTGGTCAACTGTTTTATTTTTTAAAGAAATTGAATATATTTCAAAAACTCAATATGTAGAGGATGCAATAAATTATGTTAATAACGAAGTTTGGGGAAATTTGGGTGTTTCTGTTTTAATTAAGAATCATGATAAAGAAAAAAATCTAAAATTTACAAATGAATATGTCAATAAATTAAAGTATGGAACAGTTGCTATTAATGAATGGTCAGCTTTAGCATTTATCATACCAACCATGCCTTGGGGAGGTTATCCCGGAAATAAAGATAATAATATACAGAGTGGACAAGGATTTGTTCATAATTCATTACTATTTGAATCACCATTAAAAGGTGTGGTTTATTCTAAATTTAGAATGTCTAGATTAATTGACCCACCTTGGTTTGTTACTCATAATAAATCTCATAGAATATTTAAAAATCTAACTTATTATCAAGCTGAGAATACAAAATTAAACTTACTAAAATTAATTTTTTCTACACTAGTATAAGACTATGAAGAAACTCTTTATTTTATTTTTATTGTTAGTTTTGGTTTCTTGTAGTTCTTCAAATGACTCTACAGATACAACAGAAGTTACTAAAACTGATAGTACTTCCATAGCTTCTTCAGAAACTACATTGGGTAATGCAGACACAACTACCACAACCATAGAAGATATATTTAAGTATGAATTTGATGTCGAAAAAATGTCACCATTTACAGGGTTAGAACTTACACCTGAAATATGGTTAAAGCGCCCTAGAAGAGCTATAGCTTTTAAAATAGATAATAATTTAAATGCGAGACCACAATCAGGATTGCAAGAAGCTGATGCTGTATATGAAATTCTCGTTGAAGGTGGAATGACTAGATTTCTAGCTTTTTTCCTTGATAAATCATCTACATACCTTGGTCCAATTAGGTCTGCTCGACCAACAGATCCTACTTTAATTAGACCATTTGGAGGTACTCTTGTGGTTTCTGGAGCAACCGAAGGTCTTATTCCTTCAATTAGAGAACTAGGCGTTCCTGTACTAGAAGAACAAAGTTCCCCAACTATGTTTAGAATTTCTTCAAGAAAAGCTCCACATAATCTTTATGCTGACACAGAACTTGTGAGACAACGTATTAACGATCGAGGTTTTTATTTTTTACAACCTGGACCACAACCTTTATATCCTTTTGGCTTAGATCAAAGAAACTGGGA
>JAQCEB010000038.1 GCA_027729925.1 Actinomycetota bacterium | reverse complement strand
GGAGTAGTTTCCGATGCAGTTAAAAAGTTAATCAAAGAAGCTCCCCAGGAGTTAACAGGTCAATGTGAAGTTTGGAAAAACTATGTTGACTTTCCTGTAGGGAAAATATAAGAAAGGAGAACATGGATACATTTAAAGATGAAATAGGAAATTTGAAAATAGTTACTAGAGTAATCGCAGTAGGAGTTTTAGTTAACTTCTTGATTATTGCATTAATTCAAGGTCCAGATGCTGTAGGTTTTGATCCAACATACGGAACAATTACTTCGATTCTGAATTTTGTTATTGCATTTTTAACAACAGGAATACTGTATGCAATATATATTGTTTTTGAGGTTAAAAAAACTTGGGATTTAGCACATATGCATTCTGTTTTGTTCACAGTAGTTGTAGTACAGATGTTGTTTGCTCTAGGAGCAGTTTTTAACAACAACAGTGTTTTTGAATCAACACTTAATGCAACAACTATAGCTGAAGTTTCAGGGTCCTTTACCAATACAGTCTTTTTATTTTATGGCTTGTATATTTATTTATTAGTAAGGACAGACAAAAGAAGAAAGAATCAACTCAGTAAGCGTACACAATTAGTTGGAAATATTTTTTCTGCGATTATTGTTCCCGTACAAATACTGACATTATTTGGGCTTGTTCCAGCAGTTGTTTTTGTCCCACTCTTTATACTTGGAGGCGTAATTCTATATCCTTTATTTATTGTTGGAGTAGGAGACGCTATTAGTAACTACAAAGAGTAACAATTAACATTACTTAAAGAAAAAAGGGGTTTTTCAAAACCCCTTTTTGATTTAGTAATCTTTTACAATATTTTTGTGAGTAAAAAAATAAAACTTGTTTTATTTTTAATTTTCATAATGTATCTAATTACTTCAGATAGCTACTTAGCTAGAAGAATAATTCAACTTCCCTCACTACTTTTAAATTACTTCTAGAAGTACAATTTTCATATGCAGTTATTAGATTTTGCAGATGTTCAATATATTAACTTGGAAACATTTAAAAAAGATGGAACAAAGGTAACGACCCCAGTATGGGTTGCACAACTGAATAATGCTTTGGTCGTAACTACTGGTAAAAATGCAGGAAAGGTTAAAAGAATTCGAAATAATGGTAAAGCAATTATTTATACAACTAACCAAAGTGGATCTAAAAAATTATCTGAAGAATTAGTGGTACAAGGTTCGATACTTACCGATGAAGATTTAAAAACAGAAGCAGTAAATATATTAAAAAAGAAATACGGCATGATGGCAAAGATGATGTTAAAAGGACCCAATGAAAATAGGGCTATAATAGTTTTAGAGGAAAAAGGAGTATGACAATGGCATGTCCAGAATGTGGTTGTGGAGACGACGAGTAATTAACGTCTCTCTAAATATAAAATAATTCCAGCAGCAGCTCCGATTTGAAGAGTTGCTGCAAGGAGTCCCTCTAATCCTAAAATTCCAGCAACAAATCCCCCAATTAAAGCACCGGTAACTCCAATCAAAGAAGTTCTACCCCATGTCATTGGATTGGGTCCTGGAATAAATAGTCTAGCTAAAGCTCCAACAACTAAACCAACAAAAAAGATCTGTAAAACAAATATAAATGTTATCCCAAAAAATATTTTTCCCATAATTTAAAGTTATATGTGTTTTGTTTATAAGAAAATCAATTAAAAAATTAATATATATTTTTTAATTAGAGCTATTTTGGGAATAGGTCAACCACCTATGGAAGTGTGTTTGAGTGAATTTTTCAACGCATACACGTGATTGACCGATATAAAATTATAATTTAATTTGCACAATCGTGCAACTTTGTGATTTATTTTTCACATAGTTAATCTTTATGTGAAAATATAATTCAATTTTCTTTGTTATTGGTAAATAAGTAGAACAAATGCCAAAAGAATACATACTACAAACCCATAGAGGGCTATATTTTTAGGATAAATTCTTTGGTTATTGCTCAGTTTTAAAACACATAAATTTGTAATGGAATAATAAATCAAAATAAAAAAAGAACTTAACTTTATTGCTGGGATTACATCTAAGGAATAAATTCCAATTAATACAAAAAGAAGTACAACTATTTCAGAGATGTAAGCTGAATTATTTTTGCTGTGTATTTTCGAAAAAGATACTGGTAAAAAACCATCTCGTGCCATTGCTACATAAATTCTGCTGATTCCAGGCATCAAGGCAAGGAAGACTGAAAACATAGCAATACTTGATCCAAATCCAATTAAGAAAGAGAATTCGGAAAAGCTTGAAACATCCATAGCTAGCCTTAGTGGAGTATTTACATTTGCAATTATGTTTGGATTTAAGATACTAAGAGTCAACCAATTAATGACTATATAAACAAAAATTGTAATACCGAGCCCAATACCAATAGCTTTAGGAATTATTTTCTCTGGTTCTTGAATTTCCTCTCCAAAAGTTGCAAGTCTGGAATAACCAGTAAAGGAAAAAAACCAAATAGCTGAAGATAATAAAAAAGTTTCAAAACTAAAACCTTGAGAAAGTTGAATATTTAGATTTAAATTTTGAGTTGTCAAGATTGAAACACTATAAAACAAAAGTATTGAAAATAATATCAAAACTAACCACTTTGCTAGTTTTACAGTTTTATGAATTCCAAAGTATCCAAGAAGAAAAACAATAATTGAAAAAAGAGCAGCAAGTTCTTTTGAATAAGCAATTGATAAATAATTTCCTAAAGTGAGCGCAATAGCAATACAACTTATAGTTTTCCCAACAATAAATACTATTCCAGCAAGCGCGCCATAACCTTTACCTAGTACATGCTTTGCATACAAATACGTTCCTCCTGTTTGTGGAAAATTCGCAGCAAGTTGAGCTGATGAACTTGCATTAGCAATTGCTAAAGTAGATGCAAATAAAAGTGCATAGATAGTTGAATAAGAAGAGATTTTAGAAGTAGGTGCTAAATTGTTAAACAATCCTGCTCCAATCATTGAACTAACTCCTAGATAAATCGAGTTCTTAAGTGATAGAGTTCTTTGAAACTTTGAATCTTCCATTATTTCATTCTATTAAAACCAGAGAAATTAATAAATTCTGAGATGAGCTATTTGTTTATAATGTTTATAAGAATATGTTTAACAAACTATCACCTTTGCCTATTGATAATGTAAATCATAGAAGATTGTTAATGTTTGCAATGTTTTGGTTTTTTAGTGGAGCCTGGATTGATTCGAGTGCTCATACGTATCTATTAAATGACATTGAGACTTTTTTTACTCCCTGGCACGCTGTTCTTTACTCGGGATATGCATTTTCTGTTTGTGTTGCTCTTTATATAAAAAATAGCATGAATGATTATAAGTTTGATGTCGGAGTTTTAGGAGCAGTCATTTTTGGAGTTGGCGGTGCATCAGATGCAATTTGGCATTCTCTTTTAGGTATTGAAGTTGGTGTTGAACCATTAATCACTCCTTCACATTTAATGTTGTTTCTCGGATCATTTTTAATGTTGGATTATGTATTTACTACTAGACCTTCAAAAGAAAAACTAGACTCAGCTGCAATATTTTCTGCAGCTACTAGTTATGCGTTAGTCATGTTTATAACGTCTTTTTTAAATCCTGTAATACGAATTGGTTCATTTTATTCAAAAGAAAGTTACTTAGAAGCTCTTTCTGGTGGTGCAGTAATTTTTCAAACGATGTTGGCAAGTATTGTTTTTGTATATTTAATAAGGTTTAAGGCTTCACCAAAACAAATCGGGTTTGTATACTTTCTTTCATTTTTTTATATTTCAATCAATACAAGTATGTTTGATTTAGGTTGGATGGGTTTAATTATTGGATTTGGTGGATTGTTCGCATTATTGATGTATCGCGTGACAACCTGGTATTACAAGACAAATCATGATAGAAAAATACAAGTAAGTGCTGCATTAACTGCGAGTGTTTACGGTTTAGTGTTTGTTTTATATTTCTTAACTTTTTCTTTTATAAATGGTTATGAGATACCTTGGAGGTTTTATGGCTTAGGAGGACTTGTAACGACCCCACTTCTTCTTGGATATATGGTTGGTAATTTAGGTGTAAGTCCATCAACTGGTGAAGTTGTAGAGTAAAGCAAATAAATTTTTGGATTTTCAAATTAATGGTCTTCTCCAACAGTAATAAATGGTTTGTTAAGATAAAAATGTGAAGTTAAAGCAAAACTTTATTGCTACGTTTTTGATTTTATTTTTTGGATTTATTTTTATTCAATGTTCCGATAACGATACAACTCAAGAAACTAATGTAACAACAAGTTCAACAGTAGTTGTTACTGTAATAGAAGACACAACAGCACCTGTATTTATTGCAGAACCTCAAATTACAGAAGTAACTTCTGATTCTATAAATATATCTTGGTTAGTTGAAGACGACTATGGATTACCAGAGGTACAAATTTCATTAAACGATAAGGTAATCTATAAAGGTCGAGATACACAGTTTCAAATAACTGATTTACAGCCAGATACGTCATATCCATTAGTCATAATTGCAACAGATCTCAATAATAATTTAACTACAAAAACATTTACAGTAACTACTAAACCTCTATTAGATATAGAACCACCTCGTTTTATTAAAGCACTGACCTTAGATAACGTAACGTATAATTCTGCAACAATAAGTTGGGACGTTGAAGATTTATTAAGTGAATTTGTTTTAGTTTTATTAATTAACAATGAAGAAATTGAAGAATTTCAATCTCCTTTTGAATTAACAGAATTACAACCAAACACAAAATATACAGTATCTATTACAGCAATAGATTCATCAGAAAACGTATCTTCAAATACCTTAGGTTTTCAAACACCACAAGATCCAACAATTACTCAAACCTCAATCAATTTCTTATCCCCAATAAAAGTTTCAGATATAACTTCAAGCAGTGGAACAGCTTCTTGGAAAGTTCAAAATCAAACAGGTGAGGTAATTTATACACTTTTTAGAGGAGATGAAATAATTTATTCAGGAAAAGATAATTCTTACAAATTAACTGAACTTTCTCCTGACTCATACTATGAACTTGACTTAACTGCAACAGATGAATCTGGAAGAGAGGTATTTTCTTTTACTTCTTTTACAACATCCGAATATATTGATGACATCAACCCACAATTTATTAGTGAATTAAAAGCTTCCTTGATTACGTCTTCAAGTATTACATTGACCTGGAAGGCAGAAGACAATATCGGAGTTAGTTACTACGTATTGAAAGAAGGTAGCAAGCAGCTTTACAAAGGTTCTCTAGAGCAAAGACAAATTGAGGGGCTAGAAGGCGATAAAGTTTACAATTTCAGCATTCAGGCTTTTGATAAAGAAGGCAACAATATAATTTCTCAAATTTCTGTACAAACCTTGCCTACTCCAACCACCACCACTTCAACAACTATTGGTAATAATTCATCAACTACTACAACAACAACTACAACTACAACAACTACTACAACAACAACTACTACTACAACAACTACTACTACAACAACTACTACTACAACTACAACAACTACTACTACTACAACAACTACTACTACTACTACAACAACTACTACTACAACAACAACTACTACTACTACAACAACTACAACAACAACACTTCCAGCTGAATTAAGTTGGAATATTTCGAGTCTTAATTATTATGACTTAAGGTCAAATGAACGTTGGCCATTTGGAACAGGTGTTAATATCAAATGGGCAGGTACATCAAATGTTGACGGTGACCTTTCCATACTTTCATCATTTAATGTTTATGTAGATGGTAGTTTGTATGGGAATATTGCTTATGAGCCATATCAAGTACAATCTTATGACATTATAGGGTTATCAACTTATGCTAACCATACTGTACAGCTCAAAGCTGTTGATACATATGGGAGAGAAACTTCTGGAGGTCCATCAGCTAGCTTTACAACTCCAGATGGAGGTTCTCCTAATTGGGATGAAACACCATCATTAAGTAATTCTTCTGGAACTCAAACAACTGTAAACTGGCAATGTAGTGATGACAACCAACAAACCATGAGTTACTGGATTGACTCTCAAAGATTTAAGCCGGGGTATTCTCCAACTTATGTTGGAGAAGTATATTCAGGTACAGGGGCATCCGGATCTTCACAAGCAGCAACAATAATTGGATTAGATCCTGAGTATATTTATGAATTCACTGTTAACTGCCAAGATTCAGCTGGTAGCTACATAAACTTACAAGTACAACTTGGAATTAGCAGGTAAAAATAAGAATTATTTTTTGTGTTTTCTTAAATATAAAAACCTATTAATTTTTAATAATTTTTTTCTTAATGACTCACTTTTATAGCGAAGTTG
>JAQCEB010000037.1 GCA_027729925.1 Actinomycetota bacterium | reverse complement strand
CTAGCGCGTCTACCAGTTCCGCCACATCCGCTAAAATGTCGCGTGGGTCGCCGGGGACTTGAACCCCGAACCTGCGGATTAAGAGTCCGTTGCTCTGCCAAATTGAGCTAGCGACCCCTTTTAAAGATTAACTTAGATTATGATAATTAAGTAAAAATTTTTTCTATTTATTCTATAGATAAATAGTTAACATAATTTAAAGATAAGTTACGGGCTGTGGCTCAGTTTGGCTAGAGCGCCTGGTTTGGGACCAGGAGGTCGTGAGTTCGAATCTCACCAGCCCGACTACGGTGTAGCTTAATGGCAAAGCTCCAGCCTTCCAAGCTGGCTATGAGGGTTCGATTCCCTTCACCCGCTCCACATTAAGCTCTCGTAGCTCAAATGGATAGAGCAACAGACTTCTAATCTGTAGGTTGTAGGTTCGAGTCCTACCGAGAGCGCTGTGGTGACCGTAGCTCAGTTGGTTAGAGCGCCTGGTTGTGGTCCAGGAGGTCGCGGGTTCGAATCCCGTCGGTCACCCTAGAATTAGGAGTATATGAATTATAAATTAAAAAAGAATTCTGAATTTGAAAATTTAATAGATATCAATATTAAGTTTGAAGACTTAGAAACTAAAAAAAATGAAGCGATAAATAAAATATCAAAGTCATTAAAGGTAAAAGGTTTTAGACCAGGAAAAATACCAAAAAATATTGTAATTAGAGAAGTTGGTGAAGATTATATTACCGAAGAGGCATTAGATCTTCAACTCCCAGAAACTATATTTGAAATTTTAAAAAAAGAAGAATTAAATCCTGCTACTAGACCTGTTGTGAAAGAAGTTAAAAAAGAAAAAAAATCTTTTAGCGTTGAAGTTTTAGTTACTCTGTGGCCAAAACTTAAAAAATTACCTAAATTAGCTCAAACAATAGAGGTTGAATCAATAACCCCTACTGATGAAGAGATAAATGAGCAGATAGAAAGAATTAAACATCAATTTGGTGATGTAAGTAAAGTTGAAAGACCTTCAAAAATAGGAGATTACTTATTAATAAACATAAGTGCATCTGAAAATAATAATGAAATTAGTGAATTTTCTTATCAAGATTATCTTTACGAATTAGGAAGTAATACTTTAACTAAAAATTTAGATAATAAACTTGAGGGAGTTTCTACTGGTGCAATTATTAAATTTACAGATGATTTACTTACTATTAATAAATCAAATGTTGAAATTTCTGTTCTTGTAAAGGAAGTGAAAGAAAAAGTCCAACCAGAATTAAATGATGAATGGATATCTTCAGTTACTGAATTCGATACTGTTGAAGAATTGAATAAAGAATTAAAGAAAAATATTGAAAATGTTAAAAAAAGACAAGTAGCAAATCAATACCAAGGACTACTAACTTCAAAACTTATTGAAGAATCAAAACTTGAATTACCAGAGCAATTAGTAATTGCTGAAATGGATAGTATTCTTCAAAATTTCATGAATGAGCTTAAACAAAGCAAAATTAAGCTTGAAGACTATTTACAAATTACAGGACTTACTGAAGAAACCTTGCAAAATGATTTAAAGAATCAAGCTACCAGAAATCTTTCAATGGTTGTAATTTTAGATAAAGTTATTGAAGAAGAAAAAATTGAATTAGATTCAAAAGAAATTAGCTATATAGATGAACATATGGCTACTCATAATAATGAAGATAATTTAGAAGACACGACACATAGATTAAATTTAGAAGCAGAGTCTTTAAGAAATAAAGCCATGTTGCATGTTCTTAAACAAGGAGTGTCTGTCGATAAAAATGGTGAAAAAGTATACCTACAAGATGTGTACAATCAAGAAGACGCACTAAGAGAGGAAGAGTAAAATGGAAAATATGCCTTCAAACTACATAATTCCTACTGTTATTGAAAATACAAACAGAGGGGAGAGAGCTTTTGATATTTATTCAAGGCTTTTGAAAGATAGAATAATTTTTCTTGGTACACCAATTGATGATGGTGTAGCTAATTCAATAATGGCACAGTTATTACATTTGGAATCAGAAGATCCTGATAAAGATATATTTATGTATATAAACTCACCTGGCGGTTCTATAACATCATTATTTACAATTTACGACACAATGAATTATATAAAACCAAATATTTCAACAGTTTGTATGGGATTAGCAGCCTCTGCTGCATCTGTTATCTTAGCTGGTGGAGCAAAAGGTAAGAGATATAGTTTACCTAACGCTCGTATAATGTTACACCAACCATCAGGCGGTATGGAAGGAACTGTAGCTGATATGGAGCGTAATTTTGAACTAATTGTTTCGATGAGAACCCAGCTTAATGGACTTTTAGCTGATTTTACTGGTCAAGATGTTGAAAAGGTTACAAAAGATACAGATAGAGATTTTTGGATGACCGCGCATGAAGCCAAAGAATACGGTATAGTAGATGAAGTGCTAATTCAGAGGGAGTTAGCCGAAAAAAAATAAAAAATAAGCAACAGGGTAGACTAAATGGCTAATAAAGAATCAACACAATCATTAAAGTGCAGTTTTTGTGGAAAATCACAAAAACAAGTCATTAAATTAATTGCTGGTCCGGGCGTATATATTTGTGATGAGTGCATAGAGTTATGTATTGAAATTATAGATGAAGAAAAAGTTGAGAAGCTTGAGACCTCTCCACAGGAATATCTACCCCTTCCTAAAGAAATAAACCAAGCTTTAAATCAATATGTGATTGGACAGGATGAAGCAAAAAAAACATTGTCAGTTGCTGTTTATAATCACTACAAAAGAATTTATAAAGGTGACACAATTCAAAATGACCTTGAAATCGAAAAGTCCAACGTCTTACTACTAGGTCCAACTGGAAGCGGAAAGACACTTCTAGCTCAAACACTTGCAAAAACTTTAAATGTTCCTTTTGCAATTGCAGATGCAACAACGTTAACTGAAGCAGGTTATGTTGGTGAAGATGTTGAAAACATTCTTCTCTCTTTGATCCAAGCAGCAGATTTTGATATTAAACGTGCCGAAACAGGAATTATCTATATTGATGAAATTGACAAAATTACTAGAAAATCAGATAATCCTTCAATTACAAGAGATGTCTCAGGAGAAGGAGTTCAGCAGGCATTATTAAAAATTTTAGAAGGCACAACAGCACAAGTCCCTCCGCAAGGTGGTAGAAAACATCCTCAGCAAGAGTATTTGCAAATCGACACTTCAAATATTCTCTTTATTGTTGGTGGAGCATTTGATGGATTAGAAAAAATAATAAGTAAAAGACTAGGTGAAAATACTATAGGTTTCAAAACAGATATGAACAACAAACACGATATTAAAAAGGAAGAGTTATTTAAATTTGTAGAACCAAAAGACTTAATTAGATTTGGACTAATACCTGAGTTTATTGGCAGATTACCAATAACAACAAATGTTGATGAGCTAGATAAGGAAGCGTTAGTTGAAATTTTAACAAAACCTAAAAATGCTATTGTTAAACAATTTCAAAAAATGTTTGAATTAGATAATATTGATTTAATTTTTACTGATGATGCACTTGATGCAATGGCTGATTTAGCTCTTGAAAGAAAAACAGGTGCAAGAGGTTTAAGATCTATCCTAGAAAAAATATTATTAGATGAAATGTTTGAAGCACCATCACGTAAAGATATAACAAAAATTATTATAGATGAAGAAAATGTCAAAAACGATATACCACCAAAAATGGTATTGAAGGAATCAAAAGACGACAAAACTGCATAAAATATAATTATGCAAAACGAAACTTACGAGCCATTAAAAATTGAAAAAAAATGGCAAGAAATTTGGATATCTAAAAATAAATTTTTACCAAAAGAAGCTGAAAAAGTTTTTTCTATTGTAATACCTCCTCCTAATGTTACTGGATCTCTTCATATGGGTCATGCTCTAGAACATTCAATAATTGATGTAATTACAAGAATTAAAAGACTCCAAGGATATAAAACACTTTGGCTTCCAGGAACAGATCATGCTGGAATTATCACACAACTTTTAGTTGAAAAGAATCTTGAAGTCGATGGTGTTTCAAAATATGACCTAGGTAGAGAAAATTTTTTAAATAAAGTTTGGGAGTGGAAAGAGGAGTCTGGAAACACAATTACTAGTCAAATGAAATCTTTAGGGATGAGTTGCGATTGGACACGAGAGCGTTTCACAATGGATGAAGGTCTTTCTGAAGCAGTAAAAAAAGTTTTTATCGATCTCTATAACAACGGTTTAATTTATAAAGGAAACAGGATGGTGAACTGGGATATTCAATTAAAATCTGCTGTTTCTGATTTAGAAGTTTCTTCAACTAGCGAAAAAGGAATGATTTGGACTATTAAATATTCAGTTGAAGACGAATTTATAGAAATCGCAACGACTCGACCTGAAACTTTATTAGGAGATACTGCAATTGCAGTTAACCCCAATGATTCTAGATATGTAAAGCTAATTGGAAAAAAAGCTATTGTGCCAATAGTCAATAGAGAAGTGGAAATTATTGCTGATGAATATGTTGATCAAGATTTTGGATCTGGATGCGTAAAAATTACTCCAGCACACGATTTCAATGATTACGATATAGGTAATCGTCATGGGTTAGAAAGTATACAATGTATTGATTTTGATGGAAAAATAGTTAATAAAAATTTCATCCCAGAAAAACTAAGAGGCCTAGATCGGTTTGAAGCTAGAGATATAATTATTCAAATGTTGGAAGAGGAAGGCAAACTCTCTAATTTTGAAGACTATGATATTCAAATTCCTCGAGGAGATAGATCAAAAACTATTTTAGAACCTATGGTTTCTGAACAGTGGTTTGTAAATACTAAGTTATTAGCTGAGAACGCAATAAAAGTTGTTGAATCTGAAGAAATAAAATTTATTCCTAAAAATTGGGAAAAAACTTATTTTGAATGGATGTACAACATTCAAGATTGGTGTATTTCAAGACAACAATGGTGGGGTCATAGAATACCTGCGTGGTATGACAATGAAGGCAATATATTTGTTGGCTTAAATGAAGCCGAAATTAGAAACTCTCATAATATTGATGAAAATACAATTTTATATCAAGATGAAGATGTTCTAGACACATGGTTTTCTTCAGCTCTATGGCCTTTCAGCACCTTAGGTTGGCCAGAGGAAACTAATGATTTGAAAGAATTTTATCCAACTACCTTACTAGTAACTGGTTTTGACATAATTTTCTTTTGGGTAGCAAGGATGATTATGATGGGTTTGTTCTCTATGGAAAAAATACCATTCAGAAATATTTTAATCCATGGACTAGTAAGAGATTCACAGGGTAGAAAGATGTCTAAAAGTTTAGGAAATACATTAGATCCACTAGAACTTTCAGAAAAGCATGGTGCTGATGCTTTAAGGCTTTCTTTAATTGAAAAAGCGAATCCTGGTCAAGATGTACCTTTTGATGAAGAATGGACTTTAGCCTCTAAAAAATTTGGCAACAAAGTTTGGAATGCTGCTAAGTTTGTTCACTTATACACAGATGAAAAACATTCTGATAGTGAATTGGAAATATTATGTCCTGAAAATCTATGGATTATAGAAACTTTTAATTCTACATTAATCCAATTCAATGAAAGTATAGAAAATTATAGAATTTCTGATGCCTATAAGTTGTTATATAACTTCTTATGGTCTGAACTATTTGACTGGTATTTTGAATTTGCAAAAAATTTAATCAAAAATTCAAATTATTCAATTGAAACAAAGTATGTTCTAAAGAAAATTTTTTTAGAAAGCATAAAATTATTAAATCCTGCAATGCCACATTTAACTGAGGAAATATGGTCGACATTTAATAATTCTTATTTAATTGATGATTTTTGGCCAGAGGAGTTAAATATTAAAACTAAAAACGTCAAAGAAATTGAAGCACTCAAAGATTTAATTTCACAAGTCAGAAATTTTAGAACAAATTATAAAATAAATAATAAGACAAATTTAGAATTTTTCTCATCAAAAGAGCTTCCAACTTGGTTTTTGAATCAGCTTGAAGAAATTGCAAAAGTAAAAGTTTTGAACTCACAAATTTCTAAAAGCAAATCTAAAATTACATTTTCATCAATGAACATAAACTTTGAAATTAATGCTGATGAATATATTGATATTTCATTTGAATTAAAGAGATTAAATAAAAAAATTATTGAGTTAGAAAAATCTAAATTTATTTCTGAACAAAGATTGCAAAATGAAAAATTTATCAATAATGCAAAATTAGAGCTGATCGAAAAGGAAAAAAGTAATCTAAAAAATTTAACAGATGAAATTAATATAATTAAGAAAACTCTAGATAATTTAAAAAATTAATGGATTTTAAAACATATTTTGATTTAAAAATAAATCAATCAAAGAATAAAAATACTAATAAATTAAAACAATTTTTTATAAACTCTGAGATGGAGATATTGAGAAATAAAACCATATCAATTGTTGGAACTAATGGTAAAACATCAACTGCAAATATAATTTATAATTACTTAAATAAAAAAAATATAAAAACTACTAAATTTATATCACCACATCTTGTTGATATAGAAGAAAGAATTGAGTCTTCATCACAACTTAATTATTTAGAAGCTTTTAAACAAGTTAAAAAGTTTGAAAAAGAGTTAGGTCTAAACTTGGGTTATTTTGAATCTTTATTTTTAATTGCTTGTAAAGTTTTTCTCTTAAATAATGATGATTACTTTATTTGCGAAGCAGGCATTGGTGGAAAGTT
>JAQCEB010000036.1 GCA_027729925.1 Actinomycetota bacterium | reverse complement strand
TTCTTAATTTGCTGCAGCATTAAGAGCAGATTCTAGGTCTTCAATTAAATCTTCAGCATTTTCGAGACCAACAGAAATTCTGACAATATCATCAGCAATTTCTGCATCAGTGCCTTCAGCATTGTCATGTGTCATAAGTCTAGGTAGCTCAATTAATGATTCAACACCACCTAAGCTAACTGCAAGTTTAAAAAGCTCTAGTGACTCCCAGAATTTTTTCAAATCTATATGATCTTCTACATTAAAACTAAGCATTCCTCCAAACATCGCCATTTGTTTTTCTGCAATTGAATAGTTTGGGTTAGATTTTAATCCTGGATAGAAAACCTCTTTAATATGTTTTGAAGTTTCTAAATACTCAGCAATTTTATGAGCATTTTTAGAGTGAACTTCCAATCTAACACCAACTGTATAAAGACCTCTTTGGCAAAGATAAGCATCAAATGGTGACATTATTGCACCGCTTGTTTTCTGATAAGAGTGAAGCTGTTCCCAAATCTCTTTTATATTTGTAGTTACAACTCCACCAAGACTATCACTGTGTCCACCAATATATTTTGTTGTTGAGTGAAACACAATGTCTGCTCCAAGTTCAAGTGGTCTTGTAATAAACGGTGTTGAAAATGTTGCGTCAGTTACTAGTAGCGTTGAATTCTTATGTGCTATTTCAGCATATTTTTCATAATCAAATAACTTAATTCTTGGATTTGATGGACTCTCAAACCAAAGCAGTTTTGTTTTATCGTTAAGTAAAGAGTTAAGTTTATCTAAGTCATCTAAATCGCAAAAGTTAACTTCAATACCTCTTTTTGTTGCAATTTTAGAAAAGAATGAAGTTGTTCCTCCGTATACATCTTGAGTTATAACAACATTTTCTCCTGGTTTAACTAATTCTCCAATTAATGTTACTGCAGCCATTCCAGAAGCCATGGCAAAAGAATGCATTTCATCGTAGTTCTCAACTCCTTCAAGTGAAGCCATAGTTCTTTCAAACAGCTCTCTTGTAGGGTTTCCACTTCGACCATAAAAATATTCATATTCGCCTGGTTGGGTGTTTTCAAATGTAGTAGATAGATGTAATGGAGGCATGACATCTCCAGTTGGTAGTTTTACTCTAGTGTTTGTGTGGATTGCTCGGGTATTAATTCCGTATTTTTTAGAATTAGCCATATAAAGATTGTAAATGCAGAAATTAATTTAAGTTGAATAAATTTATATATTTACTAGAACCTTTTTAAAGCCACGAATTCCAAAAGCGCCTGTTCTTTGTGGCTCTTCACGTAAATTAACACTTGTATCTAAAAGGTTGTTAAATGAAACTTCAAGTTCTAAACGTGCAAGATGAGCACCTAAACAAAAATGAACGCCGCCTCCAAAGCTTGTATGGTTAAGGTTACTTCTTTCAAAATTGATTGTATCTGGCTCATCAAAAGCTTCCTTATCTCTGTTTGCAGAACCTAATAGTATTGCTACTTTACTTCCTTTTTTAATTTCATAACCTCCAATAATCGAATCTTCTAACACCCACCTTTGAAAAAACTGTAAAGGACTGTCGTATCTAATTAATTCTTCAATTATATTTTTTACATTATGTTGCTGATGAAGATTCTTAGTTTCTATATTATTTCTTGATAAGGCAACCATAGAATTACCAATAGTGTTTACAGTTGCTTCGTGACCAGCATTTAATAATAAAATCACGGTACATATAATTTGATTTTTAGTTAATCTTTGGTCGTTTTCAGTGACATTTGCAAGCCTTGTTATCATGTCATCTTCAGGCTTTGCAATTTTCTGATTAATTAGGTCCAAAGTAAACTCATAAAAATCATGGGCAGCTTTCTCAGCTAATTCAGCATCATCCTTGCTTACTTTTAAATCGTACATTTTTACGATTTTGTTTGACCAATCAAGAAATTCATCATACATAGTTTCTGGAACTCCAAGAAGTTTGCCGATTACAGCTATTGAGTATGGTTGTGCATAATCTGACAAAAGATCAAACTCTGAACCTCTTAATCTATTCATAAGTTCTTTAGATTTGAATTCCATAAAAGGTCTTAATTCTTGCACCTGTCTATTTGAGAATGCTTTGGCTACCAAATTTCTTAAATCACCGTGAAGTTGACCTTCTAGATTTAATAAAGAGAACTCCTCAGTTTTATAAAAGTATTCGAAATCTTCTTTTTTTATCATACTTGAACTTGCTTGTTCGAATCCCTCAGCTGAACTAGATGAGAAATTCTTACTAGTTTGAACATTTTTAACATCTTCAAATCGAGTTATAAGTTGTAAACTAGAAATTTCGTCTAAAACAACTGCGGATTGCTCTCTAATTTTTTGTAAAAATGGATAAGGATTATCTATGAACTCTTTATTTTCATTTGGGAATTGAATTACTGGAATTTCCATAGTTCTAAATTATCAGTATAGAAAGCAATTTGTCTAAATTTTATAAAAAAATAGTGACAATTAGTGACTAATTGATAACATTTTTTTATGTCAAATAAAAAATCATTAATAGATAGTGATATACAGTATCACATTGGAATGAAGGAAGGCGACGTAGCAGATTTTGTTATTTTGCCAGGTGATCCGGGTAGGGTGGATTTTATAGCTCAACATTTTGATGAAGCTAGAGAAGTTGCTTACAACAGAGAGTATAAAACAGTAACTGGAACCTATAAAGGAAGACCAGTTAGCGTTACTTCAACCGGTATAGGATGTCCATCAGCTGCAATTGCTATTGAAGAATTAGCAAATATCGGAGCAAAAACTATGGTAAGACTGGGGACTGCCGGTGCTATGCAAGAATTTACTAGAGTTGGTGATACAGTAATTGCTACAGGTGCTGTTCGACAAGAAGGAACCTCACCACAGTACATGCCAATAGAGTTCCCAGCTGTTTCTTCACATGACATGACTTCTGCACTAGTAAAATCAGTTTCTAAATCTGGTGCAAATTATCATCTTGGAGTTGTTCAGTCAAAAGATTCATTCTATGGTCAACATAGTCCAGACAAAATGCCAGTTTCATATGAACTGAACCAAAAATGGGAAGCTTGGGTTAAAGGAGGGGTACTATGTTCTGAAATGGAAGCAGCAACTCTTTTTGTTGTAGGTAGTTACCGAAAACTTAGAACAGGAGCACTGCTAATAATTGCAGGAGATCAAAACAGAGAAGAGTCTTTAACAAAAGATGAATATCTTGAAGCTGTAAGTAAATCTACAAAAATGATTCTTGAAGCTAGTTTAGAAATACCCAACTAGTTTTTATAAGAACTCTGAGTTCCTTTTCTTGTTACAGAGTCAGTCGCTTTCTCTAAAGCTAATTGTAATGATTCAACAATAGAGAGATTCAATCCCAAGGCATACGAGAACGCACCTACAAACGCATCCCCTGCACCCGTTGTATCAATCGCAGTAACATGTTTAGTTCCTAGTATCTCAACTTTGCCGTTATTAATAAATGCACAACCTTTTTCACCAAGCGTCACAATTATTTTTGAATCAATTTCACCCGAAAAGTTAAATAAATTTTCTTCATTAAAAGGTGCACCAAAGATTTCTTCAAACTCAATTTCATTGGGTATAAACCATGAAGTACTTTGTAGAAGTTTTTTTGTAGGTTTATTTGCAGGAGCTGGATTCAATATAGTTTGCACACCTTTGTTAAATGCATACTCAAAGACAAGCTCAGTCACATTCATTGGAATTTCAAACTGACCAACTAATACATCAATCTTTCCAATTGCTTCTAAGGAGTTAAGTGTTTGCTCTGTATTAATTAAATCATTGGCACCAGGTATAACAATTATGCGATTTTGTCCTGAGCTATCAACCCAGATTGGAGCTACACCGCTAGAACCTTTAACAGTTTGAATATAATCAGTTTTGACATTGTTTTTTTTAAAATTTTCAATGGTCATATCTTTATAAACATCACTGCCTAAACAGCAGACCATATAAACTTCAGCACCTAATATTCCCGCCATAACAGCTTGATTAGCACCTTTTCCACCAAATCCCATCTGATAGGAGTTTCCAAAAACAGTTTCACCGTCAGCAGGTGTCTTCTCTACATAAGCTATTTGATCAATATTTGCGCTTCCTACAATACATATTTTTGGATTCATAATTTCAAAGTATAAAAAGGTAATACAAAAATTTCTATTAAGATTTTCATATGTTCGTTAATTGGGACTCAAAAGTATTAAAGTCAATCGAACCTGTAATCAATAATCTTAAATTTATTACCATAGATTTAGAAAAACTCAATATTGAAGCAAAGAGACTTGCTGAGTACGATTATTCACTGCCTAAAGCTACTGTCTTATCTATTGATCCAGAATTGTATATAAGAAAAAATATGTTTATTAATACTTTAAACTTCGCTTTCACAGATTTTGAAACTTCTATTAAATATCAAATTAAAAACAAAGATGGTGAATATTCTGATACCGATGCAATGGTGTATCAAATTGATCAAGCTATTGAAGAGGAAATACCTATTTTGGACGGTAGTTTTATGGCTGAGCTCACTGAAAAGCAATTCCATAAAATATTTTCTGCAAATATAGTTATGCCAATGTATTCAGAGAAAATTTGTACTTTAAATAAAGTTGGAGAAATTTTATGTGAAGAATTTAAAGGAGACTGGCTAAATTTTATTAAGGCTGGTCCAAAAAAATTGTATCACGAAGGTGAAGGTTTAATTGAAAGACTGATATTTTACTTTAAAAGGTTTGATGACTACTCGAATTACAATAATCAATCAGTCTATTTTCTTAAACTTGCTCAATTAGCATTTTGGGGCATACATAGAGAGCTTTCCAGCAGTAAATATTTTTCTATTGAAGATATGGAAAATATGACTGCATTTGCAGACTATATTATTCCAGTTGCTCTTAATCAAATGTTGATAACAGCATATTCACCAGAGTTAATTAATAAGATATCTCATGGTGAAATGATAGAAAAAGACTCCGAAGAGGAAATTGAAATCAGGGCTGTGACATTATTTGTTACTGCAAAACTTACAGATGCAATAAATCAACTTAAATCGCAGGAAGAAAAAATAATTATTCCTCAGTTAGATTTCAGATTATGGAAAGAGTTTCATGCCAATGATGAGCCACATCATTTAACTAAAACTATAATGTATTAACTATCTCCCCAAGTATCTTCTAGAAAACCTTTCCTACCACTAGCTTTTGCATACATCTGATATCGCATACTTTGTTTTTTGTAAAAATCTTGATGATACTCTTCAGCAATATAGAACTCTGGTGCTGTTGAAATTGCTGTAACAATTTCTTTTGTAAACTTACCTGAATTAGCTAATTCTAATTTTGATTGTAGAGCTAATGCATTTTGTTCATCATTTACTGTAAATATTTCAGTTCTGTACTGAGAACCAACATCAGCAAACTGGTAATTAAGTGAGGTTGGATCTATATTTCGCCAAAAAACTTCTAATAATTCTTGGTAAGAGATAATGTTTGGGTCAAACAAAACTTCAACAACTTCGGCATGACCAGTTTCACCAGTACAAACTTCTTCATAAGTTGGATTCTCAACTGTTCCACCCATATATCCAGATGTCGCTTCAATAACACCATCTAGTGCTTCAAACGGCGGTTCCATACACCAAAAACATCCACCTGCAAAATATGCTTTTTCGTATTGTTCACTCACTTCTACCTCACTTGCTGTAATAGAACATGATACTAATAATAGTAAGAATAAAGTTCTTAAAATTTTCATATACATATATAAGTAAATGATATTTTCATTTTCTTTTAAAGGTAAATTCAAAAAAACTAAAAACAAGAGATACTTAGTTTTTTTATTGAAAAACTTTAATAGACTTATAAAATATAAGTAATCCTTCGACTTTTAAAGCGGAGAGAGGAAAATGAAAAAAACAGTACCTTATATTGTCGGTTTAAAACATAATCGTTTAATTTCAATGATTACTGCATACGATTTTCCGACATCAAAAGCTGCCTCAACAGCTGAAATGGATATTATCCTTGTCGGTGATTCTTTAGCTCAAGTTGTTTTAGGCCATGATGACACCTTGTCTATCACAGTTGATGAAATGCTGCACCATGTTAAAGCTGTATCGAACGCAAAACCAAATTCTTTAGTTGTGGCTGATATGCCGTACATGTCATATCACATATCTAATGAAGAAACTATTAGAAATGCAAGCAGGTTTATAAAAGAGGGTAAAGCAGATGCTGTAAAAATTGAAGGTGGCTCAAAAAGAGAACAGGTTATAGAAGCACTAATCAATGCTGAGATTCCAGTTATGGGCCATTTAGGGTTAACACCACAATCAAAGAATGTAATGGGTGGTTATAAAATACAAGGTAAGACTTTAAAATTAGCAACTGAGCTTTTTGAAGATGCTCTACTTTTACAAAAACTTGGCTGCTTTTCTATAGTTTTAGAAGGAGTTCCTACGATTGTAGCGCAATCAATATCTGAAAATTTAGAGATTCCAACAATTGGTATTGGTGCTGGAAAATATACAGATGGACAAGTTTTAGTTATACATGATTTAGTTGGTATGAAATCAAAAGATTATATAGATGCAAAATTTGTGAAAAGGTATGATAATCAATTTGATAATGTTGTAAATTCATTAACTCAATATAAAAATGAGGTTGAATCTAGAGAATTTCCATCTGATGAGCACTCATATAGCTTAAGCGGTGACGCAGAAGATTCTTTAAAAGAGTGGAAAAAAGAAATTAAGAAAATTCTGTCATAAGACAAATCTAGTATTAAATTTAGAGGTACCTGCTTCAAAAGAAGCCACGTACGAGTGTCCATAGGAGAAAAATGAATAAATATGATTTAGTCTCAATTGTG
>JAQCEB010000006.1 GCA_027729925.1 Actinomycetota bacterium | reverse complement strand
CACCCCACTAGTTGCACCAAATTTTGCTTTAACTATAGGTGTTAAAAAAACATCAGAAGCAATATATGGAATTATTCTTTTTGGTATTTCCTCATATATTTCATCTATTTCTGACATGCCACCACCACAAACAATAATGTCGGGATCTAAGATGTTAACAAAAGTACTAAATGATTTAGCAGCTCTCTCAAAATAAGTTTCCATCACTTGTTTAGCAGACCTTTCACCTGCTCTGAATTTGTTTATAATTTCTTTAGATTGAAGTTTTTCACCAGATTCATACTCATAATACTTCTCTAGCCCTGGGCCAGAAAGAAAGACTTCTATAGCTCCTACGCGACCACAATGTCTTTTGACAGATTTTTCATACTCATCCATTGGACCTGGAATTGGATTTTGACCCCATTCACCTGATAATTTATTGGGACCAACAATTAATTCTTTATTGTGAACATATCCTGCTCCAACACCTGTGCCTAAAATTACTGCGAAGACTGAACTATATTTACTTCCAGCACCTTCAATTGCTTCTGATAAAGCTAGACAATCTGCATCATTTGCAATTTTTATTTCAAAACCTAAAATTTGTTCCAAATCTTTTTTTACATTTTGTCCTTCTAGTGCTTTTGTATTTGAAACTTGAACTAAACCTGTTTTAGGGTGAAGAGATCCTGGCATTCCAATTCCTACAGAAAATTCTTTACTGTTTTCTGAAATCTTATGTATTAAATTTGAAACTGTTTTTAATATTTCTTGATAATTATCTTTAGGAGCATCTACTCTAATTCTTTTTATCTCTTTATAAGTATCTGAGTCTAGTGCAACTGCTTCAATCTTAGTTCCACCCCAGTCAATGCCTATTTTCATATCATTTACTCAGTTCAAAATTTAAACTATATTTATTTATGTTAGTAGTACCTATTTTTTCTATTTCACCTTTTTTGTTACGTAGCCAAACATTTGGTGCGTCGGGGTATTCTTCAGCATAATCAGTAGCGACTCCAATTAAGTATGTTTCATTGGAAACCATTGTTATTTCTAAAAATCTTAAATAGTAATAATAATTTTTACATCTATCTCCTTCATTTGGAGTTAAAGTTCCAGAAATTTCTTTTTTAAAATTATTGTTGCTTGATAATATATGTGTAAATTCTCCAGGACCATACTCTTGCCATCTTGGTCCAATACAAACTCCATTAAACTCATCTTTATAATCTTCTCTAAATTTCATGTCATAAACTAATTTGTAACTTTCAATTTCAGCTGAGTTTTTGGGAAATATTTGAGATGTTACTTTCACAATATCCTGTTTTAAATACTCAACATTAATGACAAGTCGAGAATCAATTCTTGAATCTGTATTGTTTAATTCAATATTGTAAGTAGTAGTTTGTGTACTTGAACAGCTACAAAGAAGAAAAAAAATTAAAAATTTATTAAGGCTCAACCCTTTACAGCCCCACCAACTAACCCTCTAACAAAAAATCTTTGTAAACTAAAAAACACAATCAGCGGAACTATCATTGAAATGATTGCTCCTGAAGTTCGTAAATGCCATGCTTCACCAAATTGTCCAACAGCTAATTGAGATACATGAGAAGTAACAACTAAATTCTCTGGTCTATATATACCTAGGAATACATTTGCAACTAAAAAATCATTGTAAACCCATAAAAATTGAAATGTTGCAAACGCTGCAATTCCTGCAACTGATAATGGTAAAACTAATTTAAAAAAGGTTGTGAAGTTACTTGCTCCATCAATTTTTGCAGATTCAATTACACTTTTAGGTAATCCCATCATAAAGTCCCTAAGTAAAAAAGTAGCTAGAGGTAAACCAAAGCCGGTGTGGGCAAACCAAGTTGCCACAAAAGTACCATTAAGATCTAAAGCTGGAATTATTCTTATTCCAAAAACCTCTGCACCACTTTTAAAAAGTTGAAGTAATGGAACTAAGGACATTTGAAGTGGAATAATCATTGACGCGACTACAAATAAAAATAAAATATTTTTACCCTTGAAATCCATGAATGCAAAAGCGTAAGCAGCAAAGGCAGCAATTGTAATAGGAATAATGGTAGATGGTATTGTTACAGCAAATGAATTATAAAAAGATCTATCAAGGCCATCTGCAAAAAATATTTCAGAATAATTTTGCAGTGTTAATTCAGACCAAATTTCACCTGTAAATAAGGCATCCCACCAAGTTGTTCTTTTTATACTTTCTCCTGGCCTAAAAGAACTTAGTACAAATCCAAATATTGGGAATATCCAAGTTAATGCAATTGTTATTAGAATTAATTTTGATACTGGTTTGTCATACCATTTTTGACTATCTCTACTCATTACGATATAGTCTCTCTTTCTCGTTTAATTGTAAACCAAATAATTGGAAAGACGCATACAAAGATTAAGACAGCTACAGTTGCAGATCTACCTATATTTCTATATTTAGAAAATTCATCTAGCATTTTTACAGCTAATAAATTAGTTTCCAAATCACCCCTAGTACCCACATATATAATATCAAATGCTTTTAAGACTGTAACAACCATATAGGTGCCAACCACTACGATTGTACTCTTTATGTATGGAATAATTATAGATGTAAACACTCTAAGTTCTGAGGCACCATCTATTTGACCCGCTTCCATAATTTCATTTGGTATTGCTTTTATTCCAGCAGAAAATACTACAGCAGCAAATCCTGTAAACATCCATATCATAATTACCATCAATAAAATAGTATTTATTGGAATATTGACGATAATGCTATTGAACCAGTTATCAAGATCTAGATTTTGTACAAAAGGTAGATTTGACATATCTCTTTGTTGAAGCCAGCCAATCGGAGGTAAGCAATTTTCATCACCTACTACTCTATTCACACCTTCTATAATTTTATTATTAGCACATACGTAACCTTCTCTATCAACAGATACTCTGATTCCATTTATTATTCCAATTTGAGTTAGAGGTGGAGGCCTATATTCGTAAATAAATTTAAAAATAGCACTAGCGCCAACAGCAGAAATTGCCATTGGTAAGAAGACAACAGATTTAAAAAATGCCTCACCTTTATTCAACCTATCAGAAAGCCAGCCAACAACCAAGCCAATTATTAAAACAAAAGTAACAACAAATACAAGCCAGATAATTTGATTTCTAATTGTTACTAACATTTCTGGGTCTGAAAATGCCCACATATAATTATCAAATCCATTATATGACGTACCATATCTGTCTTGAAAACTTAAATAAATGGTTCTTAAAGCGGGATAAAAAAGAAACAAACCAATCATAAATATTGAAGGACCTACAAACATTTTTGCTTCTAAAGATTCTCTACTGTCTCTGTCCGCTAGTGAAATAAAAAAATTCATTCCATAAAACAATAAAAAAATAAAAGTTGATCCAATAATTATTCCGACTACAACAAGCCAATTTCTTGAAATTAGTTCTGTTAATTCTCTAAAAAGTATGGCTTGACTTAAAAACCATATTAAAGGAAAAATCCCAAGAGAAAGAGTTGAGATTCCAAAGTTTAATAATTTTTGCCTTTGTGTTTTTTCTTTCATAACAACTAATTTATAGTACCTCATAAAAGATAGCCACCCAAATGGGTGGCTATCAAAAATTAATTCAATTCTCGGTTTATGGCCAAGATTTTTGAATGTTGTCTAACGCAGTATCGACATATCCAGGTCCTTCGACGGCCAAGTTCATCATTTCTTTCCAGAATGAACCTGCACCAACTTCAGGAGGCATTAAGTCTGATGCGTCAAATCTAAATGCATTAGCTGATAAAGCATCTGATACTATTTGACCAAATTCTTTATATAAATCGCTGTTATAGTTTGCTGCTGGATAGCTAGCATGTGCACTTAACCTAGAGTTATCTGGGCTAGCTGCAATGCTGTCAAAGAATCCAACAGAAAGCATATATTCAGCTACAGCTTTTGTAGCATCTCTATCATTGAATGCACCCCACATGTCGCCAGCACCTAAAGCAGCTTTTGGTAAGCTTGCATCAATAACTGGGAATGGGAATACAGTTGTTTTTGATCCTGCGAACTGATTTTCACCTTCTGGCCAAAATGCAGTGATAAAGGATGCTTGTCTATGCATAAAGCAGCCAGGATTTCCATTTGCATCTTTTGAAAACATAGGATCCTGAGCATTACCGAAGAAGGTAGAGACAATAGCATCTGTTCCACCTACAACATAATTTTCAGTATGCATAATTTGGCTTAATAATGTAGCAGCATTTTTAACGATTGGATCTGTAAATGCTAATTCATTTGTAACCCATTTGTCATATGAATCAGTTCCACTTCCAGTACGAAGCATAATATCTTCCATCCAGTCTGTTGCTAACCAACCAGAAGCACCATTTGAGTACATACCAAAACAGAATGGATTCATTCCATCTGCAACAATTTGATCAGCTAAAGCAATCATTTCATCCCAAGTTTCTGGGACAGAATATCCTCTTGCCGCAAACTCTTCAGGTTGGTACCAAACAAGGCTCTTAAGGTTAACAGATGCAGCACCACCATAAACAACACCATCAACTTCACCTAGTCCAACTAAGTAAGATGAATAATTATTTTTGTAGTCATCTACATCAATATCTAAATCTGCCATTGGAATTAAGTAACCTCTTTTTGCAGCATCAACTACAGCTCCTGGCTGTGGCCAAAGTGCAAAGTCTGGAGTGTCACCTGATTCCATCTGAATTTGAATTTCTTGCTCAAAGTTGTCTGATCCTGTGTAAGAAACAATAATACCTGTCTCTTCAGTAAATGAATCAAACGCAGCTCTAAATAGATCTTGCTCTACACCGATTAATGCACCGGTAATTGTGACTTCTTCGCCTTCAAGGCTTCCGCCACCACAAGCTCCAAGAACTAGAGTTAAGAGTAAGAAACTAACCAATAATGGTTTCTTCATTTTTCCCCTTTGTGTATACGTACGTATTGCTAAGAATAAGGTTTCCTAGCTAGATTGATTATACATATGACAAATTTTTTAAGTTTTCGAGTTATAAATTTTTTCTCACAAATATAGCAATTTGTGAAACAATAGTGTGCCCGGGGGGGGACTCGAACCCCCACGTCCTTTCGAACAACGGATTTTAAGTCCGTCGCGTCTACCGATTCCGCCACCCGGGCTAATATCTAATCTAGTAATTTTTTAGTATTAGGCCTTCTAAAATATCACAATTAGAAACTTTAATTACATCTATATTATATTTTTTTATTATTTTTGTCGCTAGAAAAATTCCAGAAGTAATAGTAGGTGCCCTTTTGGGATCAATACCTTTATATCGTGAAAGTATTTTTGCTTCACTGAAATTTAGGACTTGTTTAAAAATATTAAAAATAGAATCTTTATCAATTTCTAAAAGGTGTAAGGCATCTTCATTAAACTGAGATTGATCTAAGTAAATTGATCCTAAAGATGTGAAAGTGCCTGCAACTCCAAAATATTCTCTATTTTTTAAATTTTCAATATTTGGCAATCTATCTTCAACAAACTTTTCTGCTTCAAATAACAAATTTGAATTAATAGGTAAATTTGAAAAGTATTTCTCACTCAAAGAGACCACTCCAAGATCTGTTGAAATTGAAATTACTTTGTTATTCTCATTAAATACAAACTCAGTACTTCTTCCACCTATATCAATTATTAAGTAATTATTATTAATTTCAGAATTATTCAAAACTCCTAAACTTGTAAGATACCCTTCTTCTACTCCCGAAATTACATTTACATTTGTTTCAAACATATTTTCAATTTTATTAATAACTTCATTTTGATTTGTCGCATCACGCAAAGCTGCTGTCCCAACAATAAATATCTGCTCAACATTATTTTTTTTAATTTCATTAAAATATTTTTTAAGTACCTTAAAAACTCTTTTTTGAGCATCTAAATTTATAAAGTTGTTCTCATCAATTCCCTCACCCATTCTTGTTACTTCATGGCGTTTAACGATAGTGAATATTTTTCCATCTTTAACATTCCCTATAAGCAATCTGGTTGAATTTGAACCTAAATCTATTGATGCAACTTTTACCAAATTACTTTCCAATCTTGATTTTTTTCAAGAGTTTCACTGTTATAACAAGGATTCTCACAATTAAAACTTCCTAAAGTCTCAATAACTATTTTCCCAATAATATTTTGATTAGTTGCTAATTCATCTGCTGTATGAGCATGTAGACATTTTATTGAATTGGCCGCACCACCAACTCCACCTTGAGGGTTAATTGCACTTTTTTTATCTTTTAGCTTTTCCCTATATTCTTTATAGCTTTTTTGTCTATTTGCCCATTGAGCTCTAAGTAAAGAGTTGTTATCAAGCTGTTCATCCAGATCTTTGATCATCCCATTGGATTCCAGTGATCCAATTTTTTTGTTATACATCGGACAAGTTAGCCAAAAAGTTGTAGGAAAAGGAGTTCCGTCATCTAAATTTGGTGGAACTTCAATAACTGTAGGTAAGTTTAAATGGCATTTTGATACTACTTTTGATTCACTACGAAGCTTTCTACCAATTTGTAGCTCAACTATTTGCTTTTCTTTATCCACCTTCTGTTCCGATAAAATAATCTACAACGAACTCTAAAACACTCTTATTTCTATTTTTTTGCAAAGTCTCCTCTATTGGGGTAACAGGCTCTGGGATTTCGTATCTATAGATTGACTCACCTTCTTTTCCATAGCCTCTTCTTCTTAAAACTACTTCTACAAATTCTGGATTATCCAAATTATCTATTTGTTTATTCAAATCCTCTATTTCAGATTGAAGTCTTGCGATTTCAGTCTCTCTCTCGATTATTGTTTTTTTTAAATACTGGTAATTACTTAGACTTTCTTCATATGTTTCAAATAGAAAGAAAACAAAAGAGATAATTAAAACTAAAACTAATGCTCTAGAGAATATTACATTTCCAAGATTTTTTACTTTTTCCATTTTAAATTATTAAATTTTTCTACTCCTACTTGTTCAGCAATTCTTAAAAGTTCATTATATTTAGCAGTTCTTTCACCCCTTGCAGGAGCTCCTGTTTTAATTTGACCACTAGAAGTTCCTACGACAAGGTGACTAATAAACGAATCTTCTGTTTCGCCAGATCTATGAGAAACCATGCTTGAATAATCATTTTTCTTAGCTAGTTTCATAGTTTCTAAAGTTTCCGAAATACTGCCAACTTGATTAACCTTAATCAATATTGCATTTGCACAATGATTTTCAATACCTTTTTGTAAAATCTCTTCTTGGGTAACAAAAAGATCATCACCAACCAACTGAATTGAACTCCCTAGTTTTTCTGTAAGGTACTTCCATCCATCCCAATCATCTTCTGATAACCCATCTTCAATTGAGATAATCGGATAAAGATTAGTCAAGTCGACTAAAAAATCTGACATTTCAATACTGTTTAATCTCTTACCTTCAATGAAATAATTGTTATCTTTATAAAACTCTGATGCAGCTGCATCAAGTGCTAATGAAATCTGATCAGATTCCTTATAGCCTGCTTCTGATATAGAAAGCATTATTTCATCTAATACTTCTTTTGAAGAATTAAAATTAGGCGCAAAACCACCTTCATCTCCAACGTTTGTAGCTAAACCTTTTTCTTTTAATCGTTTCTTTAATGTGTGATAAATCTCTACTCCAGCTTGCAATGCAAGGTCGAATCGTTCAAAACCGTGGGGTACAATCATAAATTCTTGAATATCAACAGAGTTATCAGCATGAGCTCCACCATTTAATATGTTCATAAATGGAACTGGTAAAGAAGGATCTCCATATATATTTGGCATCAATTCATGAACATATCTTTTTGAGGACTTAGAATAAGCAACCATATTTGCCATAGAAACTGCAAGAATTGCATTAGCACCTATTATTGATTTATTTTTTGTACCGTCTAATTCAAGTAATTTTCTGTCGATTTCAAGCTGATTTTCAGAATTCATTCCGACAATAATTGGGGCTATAAGTTCATTTACATTTTTAACAGCATTATTTACACCTTTTCCCAAAAATGCGATTTCATTATCTCTAAGCTCATGAGCTTCAAGGGTACCAGTTGAAGCACCGGAAGGTACTGCGGCTCTTCCCCAACTTCCATCTGATAAAGTAATTTCAACTTCTACAGTTGGATTAGCTCTTGAATCGAGAATATACCTAGCAAAAACTTGTGAAATATTATTATTCATAACCCTGTTATAAAAAATCTAGCAGAATTTAATGTATTTGTGGTGCTTATTCATTATTCTTAGCCATTTTCCACAATTCTTCAATATTTGTATTTTTATCAATATTTTTTTCAACATACTTTGCTCTCTCAATAAATCTTTTGGTAGATCTATTCAATTCTATTTCTGGATCAGCGCTGAGAAATCTACAAACATTTAATAGTGCAAAAAATATATCTCCAATTTCACTTTTTCTATTTTTATCATTTGTAGCATTTTCCAATTCTTTAATTTCTGAAATTAAATCTTGTAAAGCTTCGTCGTAGTTTGAATAACTTAAGTTTATTTTCTTAGCTTTTCGTTGAGCCTTAAATGCTTTAGTAATTGGTGGTAATGCTTGGTTAATATCATCAAATATTGATTCTGATTTATTTCCTTTTATTTCTTCCCATTGTTTTTCAACATCTGATGCATTTTCAAGCTTTACTTCACCAAAAACATGAGGGTGTCTTTTGACTAATTTTTTAGTAAGATTTTCTACTACAGAGACAATTGAAAAAAAATTGTTTTCAGAAGCAATCTTAGAATGAAGTAAAACTTGCAAGAGTAAGTCTCCTAATTCATCTTTTAATATTTCTTGGGCAATGTCAGTATTCTCTAAATTTGCTAAAGCATCTAAAAGTTCGTACGCTTCTTCGATTAAATGTTTAGCTAAAGAGTCATGCGTCTGCTCTTTATCCCATGGACACTCATTTCGTAATTTATTAATTACATCAACTAATTCTTCGAATTCCTTCATATGTAAAGAATACTTCTTAAAACTTCGTAAGTATTATTTGGGGTAAGTTCTGATTTAAAATTGAGTACTAATCTCTTATTTCTGAACAAAAACTTCTTATCAATTTCTTTAATTTTGGCATTTATTGAAGTTGTTAAATCTAACGGAAATATTTCAATTGAATTTTCTTTAATAATAGTTTTTAGAATATTTTTTTGTTTTAATAAAATTCTAATTTTCGCAGTAGTAATTAAATTTTTAGAAACTTGAGGAACTTCACCAAATCTATCAATCAACTCTTCATAAATTAAGTCTGCTTCATTTAAGGTAGCTTTTTCAAGTCTTTTGTAGATATCCAGTCTCTCAGAATCTGCATTTATATAACTTTTAGGAATAGATGCACCCCAAAAAATATCTAATTTTAGATTATTACTAGGGAGATTTAATTGTTTGTTAGGTTTTCCATCAATTGCTTCTAGAACATATTTATTAAAAATATTTAAGCCAACGTTTGCAATAAACCCAGATTGTATATCTCCTAAAATACTGCCAGAACCTCTTAGTTGTAAATCTTTCATAGCTAATGAATAACCTGTAGAAGTTTCACCAATTGATCTTATTGCGTATAGTCTCATTTCTGCATCAACACTTAAATTTTTACTATGGAAGAAGTATGCAAAACTTTGTTCGCCTCTTCGACCAACTCTTCCTTTTAATTGATATAACTGAGACATTCCAAGTAATTCTGAGTTAACTGTTATTAAGGTGTTTACTTTAGGTAAATCAATACCGGCTTCAACAATGGTAGTAGCAAACAAAATATCAATTTTTCCATCCCAAACTTTTTGCATTGTTTCTTCAATTTGATTTGAAGGTAATTGTCCATGTAAAAGACCAAAATTTAACTTTGGAAACTTTTCCTTAGTTTTCTTCATCCATTCTTGTAACTGATCTATTCGATTCAATACAAAAAAAACTTGACCGCCTCTTGAAGATTCTCTTTGAATTGCAAGTGCTATAGACGATTCATCAACGAATCCTACATGTGTCAATGTTTCAAGTCTATTTTCTGGAGGCGTCTCTATTCTTGAAGTTTCCCTGATGCCCATGAGTGATTGTTCTAATGTTCTTGGAATTGGTGTTGCAGTAAGTGTTAATTTGTGAAGTTGATTAGATAAATTATGAAGTTTATCTTTATCTTCAACTCCAAATCTATGTTCTTCATCAATTATTATTAATTTTAAATTTTTAAATTTTATATCTTTGCTTAAGAGCCGATGAGTTCCTATTACAATATCAACGGTGCCTTTTTCTAATCCAGAAATTACATCATTAATTTCTTTTTTAGTAACAAATCTACTTAGATGCTTAATAGTTAATGGATAATTCTTTAGTCTTTCTACAAAAGTTTCAATATGCTGTTGTACTAGGATTGTAGTTGGAGCAAGTAATGCAACCTGTCCACCTGAAAAAGCAACTTTTATTGCAGCTCTAAGAGCAACCTCTGTTTTTCCATATCCTACATCACCAAAAATTAATCGATCCATTGGAGTGTTTTTCTCAAGATCTATTTTTACATCACTGATTGCCTTTAATTGGTCTGGAGTTTCTATATATTCAAAACTGTCTTCAATTTCTTTTTGCCAAGGCGTGTCAGGATTAATTATTAAATCATCGTTGATAATTTTCCTTTGCTTATATAAATTCAAAACTCTCTCAGCTATAACTTTTGCATTGTTTTTTGCTTTTTCCTTAGCTCTTTCCCATTCACCTCCACCAAGGTGTGACAGTCTAGGATGTTCTCCGCCAACATAAACTTCTAATTCATTGATTTGTTCGGAAGGTACAAACAACCTATCACTTCCGCCAAACTTAATAGATAAATAATCTTTTTCTACTCCTTTAATTTTTTTGACTTCTGTTCCTTCGTATAAGCCAATACCATGAAAATTATGCACAATGTATGTATTCGGTGTAAGAATAGATTCGTCACTGATAGTCCTTACTTTCTTTTCAATTTTTTTTAGTTGTCTAACGTTTAATATAGTTTCGTCAATAATTGCTATATTCAAATCGTGAAAAATGGCTGAAAAAGAAAACTGACTTTCTACAAATTTAACATTTGTAAGCTCTGCGAATTTCTTTTTTATTTCTATATTTTTTGTGAAAATAAACTTCTCGTGTATATTTTGAATTTTTTTTATTATTTCTTCTGCTTTAAGTCCTTCTAAATATTCAACTTTAGTTTTAATTGAAAAGAGATCATTGGTTTTAATTAACTTCAAAGAACGATTAGATAAACTTGTAAAAATATCTATATATCTAGATGAAAATTCTTCAGAATTAATTGTTAAAAACTCTTTTAGGTTGGTAAAGCTTTCTTCCTCAACTTGCTGTAAATTGCTTAATTCACTTTTACAAAAATTATGATCAATAACACTAACTTCAACTGTTTGGTCAATTAGATTGAAAATTGAATTATGCTTTTCTAAATTTTGAATATATTGAAATTTTGTATAATCATCAAAATTTTCTAAATTTTTTCTTGGTATTTTATTTTCAAAATCTTCTTCAGTTATTTTATACAATTCATTGGCTGGGACAATAGTTATATTTTTTAATTGATTTGAAGATCTTTGATTAATTATATTAAAAACTTTAATTTCACTTATTTCATCGCCATCAAATATTATTCTTACTGGGTCATCTCTGTTTATTGGGAAAATATCAACCTGACCACCTCTAATTGAAAATGTTGCGGTAGTTTCAACTCTATCTCTTTGTTTGTAACCAAGATGAACTAGATTTTCAATAAATAGATCAAATTCAACTTCTTGTAAAAGTTTAAGTTCAATTATTTCTAATTCTTCAATATAAATTTTTTGTGATAAAGCTTTGACGCTTGAAACAATATTTATTTCATTTTTTTTCATTAAGCCATACAAAACTTCTAATCTCTTACCTTGGATTGATAGCGAAGGGATAAATGAATCATAAGTTAACGTATCCCAACTGGGAAAAAGAAAGCAATTGTTATCTAAATTTGAAAAGTTATTGAAAAAATTTTTTGCTTGTTCGTCAGAAGGAAATAAATAAATATTTTTCTTATTGAATTTATTTTTATAAAAATACGGAACAACTTCATCTATGTTCAGATTTACTGTACTTAGATTCATTTCTTAAATTCTTGCAAGATTAATATATTTTTCGTCGATTAACCAGTTAACTGTTTTTTTAATGAAATCATTAATTTTTGTGTAATTTACCTTTAATTCTTTTTCGGCTTTAGAACCATCATAGATATGACCGTGTGTTAAAACCTTTGCAGACTCTTTGCATAAAAGAGGACTGGTATTAGTTATTTTTCCATAAAAATCTCCAAATGGAGCTATAAAATTCAAAACCTTCTTTGGTAAATAAATTGGATTACCGTGCCAACTTGAAATACTTTTTAGAAGTAAAATTAACTCTTCACTTGAAGTTTGGAAACTATTTAATACATACCTATTATTATCTACACCATGAATCATGGCGTTATAATGTCCTTCCGTACAGTCATCAATGTCTACTACGGAAATATTGTTTTTAATTAAAATTGGGTAATTTTTATTTAATGTAGAAATTAAAAGTTTTGCAGTTCCAGATACTCTACCTGGTCCTTGAACAGATGAAGGATTGACTGATACAAATTCAAAGTTTTTTTTGAATTTAAATGCTTCAACCTCAGCTAAATATTTTGACTCTTCATATTTACTTAAGAAATACCCTCTGTGGGTAGCATCTTCGTTTCCAGCCTTATTAAGTTCTTCACCTAAAGTTACAGCAGATGAAGTATATATAAACTTTTTAATTTTAAGGTCATTGCCTAATTTTAAAATATTTTTTGTACCTTCAATATTTGAGTAAAACATTTGTTCCGGTTTTTTTATGCACATTTTATTTACTCCAGCAACATGAAAAATTGCATCGATGTTTATTTTCTTAAGTTGACTATTCAAATCAGTTGAAAAAAGATCTCCAGTAACAATTTCAACTTTTTGGTTTTCTAATTTTTTAACTGCATTATCTGATCTTGCAAGAGCAAAAACATTGTGACCATTATCAATAAGTTTTTTTAATAAAGGTTTACCAACTACACCGGTTGAACCTGTGATAAAAATATTTTTAAAAGTCATTTTTTAAAATTTAAATAATTAACTAAATATTGATACCCAGATATGTATGACAATAAAAACGCAACGTATACAAAAAAATCAGCTAAGGAAATTACTCCAAAATTTACTGAAAAATCCATCATAACAAAACCAATAGCCCAGAATTGAAAACTTGCTTTTAGCTTACCTATTGGACTTGGTGGAATGAGTATCCCTTCATTACCAGCTAATCCTCTTAAGCCAGTTACAGCAAATTCTCTAACTATTAATAAGACTGTAATCCAAACGCTTACTCTATCTATATAACTAAATCCTATAAAAATGAGTGTTATGAATATTTTGTCCGCTATCGTATCAAGAAACGCACCAGTTTTTGATGAAACATTCCATTTTCTTGCTAATTTGCCATCAAAAAAATCAGTCCAAGCAGCAATAAAAGCAATTATTGCAGGAACTAACATTAAACCACTATCTCTGCCATCTTCTAGTATCAAATATAAAATCACAGGTGAGGAAAGAATCCTAAATAAAGCTAAAATATCAGGAATATATTTCTTCATTAAACTACATCAATAATTCTTCGTTCTGATGCAGCTTTAATAGCTACATCTCTATCACTAAGAAATTGAAATAAAATATCTAAAGAATCTTCAATCAAAAATTCGACTTCCTCTCTTTCATCAGTATAAAACTTTGAAAGTACATAATCAGCAGGATCGACTTTTAAAGGTGGCCGACCAAGTCCAATTTTAAATCTAAAATACTCATTAGTTCCCAAATTAGTGTTAATAGATTTAATGCCGTTATGACCTCCATCAGAGCTTCCTGACTTAATTCTTAATTTTCCAAAAGGAAGATCAATATCATCGTGTAAAACTAAGAGGTTGGTTAATTCCAAATTATATTTTTTTAAATAATTTTTAATTGCTTTACCAGAAACATTCATGGAAACCATTGGAATTAATATGTTTAAATCAACATCTTCTAAATCCATCGTACCTAATTTGAAAATTCCAGAAATATCGTCTTTAAGTTCAATTGAATATTTCTTTGCAAAAGAAAATAGTGTGTCAGCACCTATATTATGTCTTGTATTTTGATATTGAACCTGAGGATTCCAGAGTCCAACGTAAAGAAGCTTATTACTCTCCTGAGTCATCAGAAGGCTCTTCGCCATCAGACTCTGTAGAGGACTCTTCTCCATCTGAATCTTCTGTTGATTCTTCGCCATCTAACAGTGCTTCGTCTGTCTCTTCTTCTACTGCTGCTCTTGGGAGAGTAATAGTTACTAAGACTGATTCATCATCTTCATTTGATAGTAATACACCTTCTGGTAGTACTACATCTTTTGCTGTAGCATTTTCACCTACATTTAATCCTGAAATATCTAAATCAAGCGCTGATGGAATATTTGTTGGTAAAGCTGTAATTGAAATTGTTGAATTAATTGTTTGGATTAATCCGCCATCTTCTTTAACCCCAATAGGAGTACCAACATAATGAATGTTTACATCAGCTGAGACAGTTTTTGTTAGGTCAATTTGAATTAAATCCACATGTAAAAATTCATTTCTAAAAGGATGTTTTTGAATTTCTCGAGCTAGGGTAGTAAATTTTTGATTTCCAACTTCTAAATTTAAAATGATGTTTGAACCAGCTTCAGTTTTCATAGCATTAGAAAAATCTCTAGCATTAAGTGAAACAGTTAAAGGTTCCATGCCTAATCCATATACAATAGCTGGTATGTCACCTTGGATTCTTAGTCTTCTAGATTCAGCTGAACCTTTGTTATCTCTAATTGTTGCTTTTAAAATTGTTTCCATAATTATCCTTAAGAATTATATAGAGTAATAGAATTTAATTAATATTGAATTTGTATTTATGCTTTTTCAGTCGCTTTTCTAGCAGAAAGTACAGCAAAAGTTAAAGTTAAAATAGCAAAAGTACCTGCAGCTAAATATCCTTTAAATATAACATCATTAAGCCAGCCTTCTACCATTATCGCTCTCATAGCTTCTATAACATAAGTCGTTGGATTATATGCAGAAGCTGTTGAAAGCCAACCCCTAAGAGCTTCTCTAGGTACAAAAGTCGGTGCTAAAAAGAGTGCCGGAAAAAAGAGAAATGATGCTGCCTGTGCTCCTTGTGAAGATCCTGATCTAACACCCGCTGCTACAGAATAACCTGCAAATCCCATACCCCACAAAAAAGCAATTGAAAGAACCATTAAAAATCCAATTGAACCAACTGCAGGATCAGCTCCAATAATTTTTCCAATTATCATAATTAAACTAGCTTGAATTAAAACCCTTAATGCACCAACTAACATTGGAGCTAAAATTATTGCCCATTTAGAGATAGGCATACTTTGATATCGTTTAAACACTCCTGATTCAATATCTTCAACTAAGTATATTCCAGATGCACCACCACTTACTGAAGCTGAAACTATTGAAACAGGAAGAATAAAGTTAACAAAGTTACCATTTGCAAAATCAAATGGGGTTCCGGCTGCAGAACCTCCGAATACTCCACCCAATGCACCATCATAAACAAATAAGAAAAATGCAGAAATAAAAATATTTGGTAACTCAGCTAGAGGTCTTCTTACAACTCTAAGAATCAACCTTTTAGTCAGGATTTGTAATTGAGTTAAGAAAGTTATTTTTGTATTCATCAGTCTTCCACTTTTTCAACATTTGTTTCTTTATTGTCAGAACCTTCTAGTCTGTAGCCTGTTACTTTAAGAAAAACATCATCTAATGTTGGTTTACTTGCAGATACCGAACTAATTTCAATATTTTTTTCAGTTAGTTGATTTACATATTGAGGAATTTTTCTAGCCCCATCTTCAACAGTGATTCGTATTAGGTTTTTATCTTGCACGCCTTCAGTTATGACATTTAGTGCTAGCTTAAGGTCACTATCACTATCAAATGCAAAAGTAATAACATCACCACCTATACTTGCCTTTAGTTCATCTGAAGTTCCCTCAGCAACTACTAATCCATTATCAATTATTGCTATTCTATCAGCCAGCTCATCTGCTTCTTCGAGATACTGGGTAGTTAAAATAACAGTTACACCACCATCTCTAAGCCTTTTAATTTCTTCCCATAATACCCTTCTTGAGCCCGGATCTAATCCGGTTGTAGGTTCGTCTAAAAAAAGTACTTCAGGAGAATGGACTAAGCTTAATCCTAAATCTAACCTTCTTTTCATACCACCAGAATACGTCTTAACTCTTCTTTCAGATGCTTCTGTTAATCCAACTAATTCAAGTAATTCATTTGTTCTATTGATAGAATCTTCTTTTGAGTACCCCCAAAGTCTTGCAGTTGTGAAAAATAATTCTCGAGCAGTTAATAAATTATCTATACCTGTATCTTGAAGGGCGACGCCAATTTTTTCTCTTACTAACTTATCTTGACTAGAAACATCATATCCTAAAATTTTTGCAGATCCACCAGTAACTTGAAGTAATGTAGTTAGCATCAAAATTGTTGTCGATTTACCTGCACCATTTGGGCCTAATAAACCAAAAATCTCACCTTTTCTAACTTCAAAACTAACATCCTTAACGGCTTCAACAGTAGCTTGCTTACTTTGAAATGTTTTTTTAATATTTTTTACTTCAACTGCTAACATTATTTACCTAAAGATTTAAATGACAAATCACATCAGATATTAGCCTTATTTATATTTTATGTGGCCTCGTAGCTCAGGGGATAGAGCACAGGTTTCCTAAACCTGGTGTCGCAAGTTCGAGTCTTGCCGGGGCCGCTATATTTAAAATAATTTTGTTTTTAAATCCTGACTTATATTATTAAGGACTAATTCTTTAAATTCTTTATGGATGCTAGAGTTTGAAGCAATAATTAAATTCGATTGCATAGAAGGAAATCTTTCTGTTTCATCCTCAACATGCCCACCTGCCTCATGAAGTATTAAACTTGCACCTAACGTATCCCAGGGTTTAATAAAAAATTCATAATACGCATCAAATTTATTATCAGCAACCCAACAAACGTCAAGAGCTGCGGATCCATATCGTCTAATTCCACCTGAATTTTTTAGAATTGTTTCAAATGTTAAGATATATTGTTGTGCGTTTATAACTCTGTCATATGGGAATCCTGTAGCAACTAAAGCTTTTTTCATCTCAGTATTTTTGGAAAGTAACAATTTTATACCATCTTTAAATGCACCATAATCTTTATAACCTTCATAAATATGATCTCTATAAATATCAAGAACTATGGATTGTATTGGATTATTGTCCTCAATTAATAAAATTGTTATTGCAACTTGTGGAATATTATTTGCATAATTAACAGTTCCATCTAACGGATCAATAACCCATATCCTATTTGAGTTTTCATTTATTGGTTCAGATTCTTCAGAAATAATGCCGTCCTGAGGAAATATCTTTTGAATTCTGTTTATTAAAATTTCTTCCGATTTTAGATCAGCAGAAGTTACCAGATCAACAACTGATGTTTTTGAAGAAATTAAAGCTTCAGATTGTAATTTTTTAATTTCTTCAGCTGCTTCATATAAAGCAGCTTTTAATTCTGAAATATCAAATTGTGAAAACATAATTTAAACTGTATGTTGCTTACCAGAATTAATAAAGTTCTGAGCAATAATACCTGCACTAGAAACTGACTTAACCTCGATCCAAGTAAATGGGTTTTCAGACTTGTTAGATACATAATCTAAAAATATTTTGATTGACTCTTTGTGACCTTTTCCAGAATTAAATACTTTACTTCTATCTTGATTATCAATTAAGTATCTAACTTTTTGAAAATCTTCGATAATAAATGAACTACTACTTCCATGTATTTCAATTCTTTCTTTTGCTAGTTGTGGATTAGAGTCTGAAAAATATTGTATTGATGCATGTGCACCATTTTGAAAATTAATATTTAAAAATACTTGATTATCTAATACTTCATTGCCTCTTTTGTCAATAGGTGCTGAGGCAGAAATGCTTTGTGGTAAAGAATCAAAAAAATAACATGCTAAATCAATTGCATGAATTGCTTCACCAACAACTCTTCCACCACCTATTTCTTTAATGTTGGTCCAATGGTCTTTTTCTAGTTTTGGTACGTTAAACCTAAAAGTCATGCTATTTGCTGGATTTTTAATAAGCTGTTCCTTAATAAATTGTGAAGCTAAAGCAAATCTTCTATTAAAGCCCATGTAAATTTTTGGATTTTCAACTTGATAAATAGTTTCTTCAATTTCAGTCAAAGATTTTAAAGTTAAAGCAATCGGCTTCTCAACATATACTGCTTTGCCTTTATTTAGTGCTTTAATAACAAGTTCAGAATGGTTATTATGCGGAGTTAAAATAAAAATAGCATCTATTTCTTCTGAGTTAAGAATTGCATCTTCTGTTGAGTATTTATTATTTATTTTGAAATTTTTAGCTAAATTTTCTGAACTAAGGCCACTATTTGATGCTATTCCTAATATTTTGCATTCTTTTTTTAATTCTTTTAGTACTGGCAATATAGTTGTTGCTGCAAAATTACCGGCTCCAAGTATTCCTAAATTAACTTTTCCATCCCTAGGTTCCAAATTTTTAATACTATTGAACTCTAATTTCGCTTTACTTTCTAAATCGTATCGAAGAACTATTGATAAAGGTTTTTTCTCAGAATCAAAATTTGTGTAAATTTTTTCTGCATCATTAAAACTAATTTCTAAATTTACTAAATCAAGTAAATGAATACTTGTTTGCTTAAGTAATTTTAAAAATGCTTCAAAATTTCTATTCTCTGTCCATCTAACATATTCAATTGGATAATCTTTTCCTAAAACTTCATACTGCTTATCGTATCTACCTGGACCATACGATTTTGAAACAACTAGTTCAAGTTCTTTGTAATAAAAATCATTTCTTGAAATATTAAGTTTTATATCTCCAATAACTACAATTTTTGACTTGTTTCTGGAAATTTTCGTAGCAATTTCGATTGGCTCATTGCTATTAGTAGCTGCTGTAATTATTACTGCATCAACATTGCTAACGTCAGCTTCTTCAATTGAAGTAAAAAAATTGTCATCAACTTTGACTCTTTCTGAATCTGGATCAATTCCAATGACTTCAGAGCCTTGTGCCTTGGCTAATCGATATACCAACTGACCAACAATCCCTAGACCAATTACAACAATTTTCGACCCAAGAGTTGTTTCAGAGAGTCTTAAACCATGAAGAGCTATACTTCCTAAAACAGTAAATGATGCTTCTTTTATATCAACGCCTTCAGGGATTCTTGAACATAAATTTTCATTAACTGTTACATACTCTGCATGGCTACCATTTGAAACTACTTTATCCCCAACATGAAACTTATGTACGCCTTGTCCGAGCTGTACAACTTCACCTGCAGAGCTATATCCTAATTTTATTGGAAGGATATTCTTTGGAAAAACTGCATTCCACACAGCTCCAAATCCATCTGTTTTAAGTAAATTTAAGCCTTTTTCTAAATTTGATTTATTTTGGAATTTTTCAGCAACTGTTTTATTACTATTTTCAATTGTTGCTAACTCTGTTCCTGACGAAATTACCGAATAATGGTTTCTTATTAAAATTTCACCTGGTCCAGGTTTAGGTATTGGAGTTTCCCATAATCTTGGAATAGGATTATTTTTTTCAACTACTAACTGTTTCATATTGACCTGCTCCATTAATAATAACTAATTTAGCTCAGAAATTAGCGGTGACACTAAATTAATAATTTCATTATTTATAGTTTTCACACTTAAAGACCCGTCAGGGTTTACATCTTGCACCCATCCTCTTCCATCCGGATATTCAACTAATTTGTTTAATGTAGTTAACCTTTTTTTATATTCAAAGATATCGAAATTTCCAAGTTTGAGTGTTGATATTAGAATTTCACCCCAAACCTCTCCATGATTTTTTATCATATTGTTATCTTGTTTTTCTAAATAAATTGATCCTGCACTTAATATCTCCGGTTTTTTCCAAAAATAATTTACACCAATTCCAATGCAAATTTTCTCATTTATCTTTTCAACTAAAACTCCGCCAACTTTTTTTTGATTTAAAGTTATGTCGTTTGGCCATTTAAGAGATAACTTATCAACATTGTTTACTTCACTTATATATATGTAACTCGCTATTAATGGAATAAGTGTTGTAGGAACTACAATATCGCTTTGATTTATAGCTAGAGAACAGGCTAAAGCTTGATCGGCATTTAACCATTTTCGTTTTGCTGTTCCTTTTCCTTGTTCTTGTTTAAAACTAATTACTAGTACTGGTTCATAATCAAGTTCACTTAGTGCAAATTCTTGTGTATTGTAAATTGATTCGAAAAAAAAGGTTTTCAAAGTGTTACCTCTTTATATAAATATGGGTCAAATACATACAATAACAATATACAAGAAAGTTGAGCATGTCAGACGAAAATGTAGTTGAACGACGCAATAAACGCGCTGCAAAAGTTCAACACCCTAAAGGAAAACTAACTGCTTACGAAAGAATTAATTTACTTCTAGACGAAGACTCGTTTAACGAAATTGATCAAAACGTCACCTCAATTGAAAATCCTGATGGTGAAGCTGTGATAACTGGTTCAGGTACTGTTCATGGACGACCAGTATATGTTTATTCCGAAGATTTTTCTGTAATGGGTGGAAGCTTAGGTGAAGTCGTGGCAAAAAAAATATTAAAAATTATGGATAAAGCTCTTGAAGCTCGTGCACCCATAATTGGTATTAAAGACTCTGGTGGGGCAAGAATTCAAGAGGGAATATCTTCGTTATATGGTTATGCTCAAATTTTTAAGAAAAATGTTCAGTCTTCAGGAAAAATACCCCAAATATCAGTTATAGTCGGACCTTCTGCAGGTGGCGCAGTGTATAGCCCAGCACTAACGGACTTTATTTTTCAAGTTCAGAATATAGGACAATTATATGTAACTGGTCCAGCTGTTGTAAAAACTGTAACAGGTGAGGATGTTTCTTTTGAAGAATTAGGCGGAGTTGAAGCACATGGTACAAAATCTGGTGTAACTCATCAAGTTTGTGAAACTGAAGAGCAGGTATTTGAAGAAGTAAGGTACTTATTAAGCTTTCTTCCTCAGTCGTCCTTTCAAAAACCACCAGTTTTTATAACTGAAGATGATAGTAAAAGATTGGTTGAATCACTAGATAGCTTTATTCCGAATAATAGAAATTTACCATACGATATGGAAAAAATTATCATTGATATTGTTGATGATGGTGAGCACTATCCTATTCAGGGAAATTATGCAACAAATATAATAACCACGTTCGCTCGATTAAATGGTAACACAGTTGGTATTGTTGCAAACCAACCATTGGAGTTAGCTGGTGTATTAGATATCAATGCTTCAGAAAAAGCAGCAAGGTTTGTAAGATTTTGTGACGCATTTAATATACCTTTACTGACTTTGGTTGATGTTCCAGGTTTTTTACCTGGAGTAGAACAAGAACATGGAGGTATTATCAGAAGTGGCGCAAAATTACTTTATGCATACTCAGAAGCAACAGTTCCAAGAGTCTGTGTCGTTATTAGAAAAGCATATGGTGGAGCTTATATAGTTATGGACTCTATTGGTCTAGGTGCAGATAAATTATATGCTTGGCCAAGCGGTGAAATTGCAGTAATGGGTGCTGAAGGAGCTGTAGATATAATAAATAGAAAAGATTTAGCAAAATCAGAAAAAAAAGATCAGCTAAAAGCAAAATTAGTTGCTGAATACAATGAAAAATTTAGTAATCCAAAAATTGCAGCAAATTTAGGTTTAATCGATAACATAATAAAACCAAGTGAAACAAGGAAAATCATAATTGATTCATTTAATGAATTAGTAAATAAAGTCGAATTAGGAGATAAGCATGGAAACATTCCCCTCTAAGAACATTGCAATAAAGTGGGTTGAGCAAAATACTTTGCCAATGAAATTGTTTCTATCTCTAGGTTTTGCAATTTTAACTGCTTTAACTGCCCAATTGAGAATTGTAATTCCAATCTCTCCCGTTCCTATAACAGGTCAAACTTTTACAGTCCTATTAGCAGGTTTAATACTTGGAAGTACTTTCGGATCCGTAAGTATGTTAATGTATTTATTTTTAGGAATGTCTGGGCTTCCATTTTTTTCAGGAAATTTAGCAGGTCTTGCTATTTTAAAAAGTCCAACGATTGGCTATATTATAGGTTTTTTTATTGCTACTTATATTATTGGTCAGTTTTCAAGTAAACCATTTTATGGAATTTTTTTCGGAACATTAACTATTTATTTAACAGGAACAATTGGCCTAATGTTGGTCTTAAATTTGTCTTTTATAAATGCATTACAAGTTGGTGTTATACCGTTCGTTATTGGAGATATTTTAAAAGCTACATTAGCTGGTTCAATTGCTTTAAAGCTTAAAGGATAATGAAACAAAAAAGAATCTTAATTGCTAATAGAGGAGAAATTGCTCTTCGAATTATTAGATCCGCTAAAGAGATGGATTTGCATACAATTGCAGTTTACTCTGATGCTGATGAAGAAGCTCTTCATGTAAAAAGAGCTGACGAATCTTACTATTTGGGAAATTCGCTACCAGCAGACAGCTATAGAAACCTTAAAAAACTAATCCAAGCTGCAATAGATACAAAAGCAGATTTAGTTCATCCGGGATATGGATTTTTAGCTGAAAACTCTGATTTTGCAAAAGCAGTTGAAAAAAAAGGAATAACATGGATTGGTCCGAACCCAGAAACAATCAAATCAATGGGAGACAAAATTGAATCTAGAAAACTAATTTCTAAAGTTGGACTACATCCTGTTCCAGGTCAACTCAAGCCATCAAGATCAAAAAAAGATGCAACAAAAGATGCAAATAGCTTTGGTTATCCAGTTGCCTTAAAAGCAGCTCATGGTGGCGGTGGTAAGGGACTAAGAATAGTTTATGATGAAAAAGAGCTTTTAGAAAGTTTTGAAATTGTCAAAAGAGAAAGTGAAGCATATTTTGGTTCAGATGAAATTTATGTAGAGAAATTTATAAAGCCTGCTAGACACATAGAAACGCAGATTTTGGCTGACAAATATGGAAACATAGTCTATTTAGGAGAACGGGATTGTTCACTTCAAAGAAGAAATCAAAAATTGATTGAGGAAAGCCCTCCTGTTTGGATTTCAGATTATGGAAGAGAAAAACTTAAGGAATATTCTTTAAAAATTGCTAGAGTTGCAAAATATGTAAATGCTGGAACTATTGAATTCCTTGCAGATAACGACGAAAATTTTTACTTTCTTGAAATGAATACTCGTTTACAAGTGGAACATACTGTAACTGAAATGAGATACGGAATTGATTTAGTAAAAGAACAGATAAAGGTTGCTCTTGGTAATTCATTAGAAGAATTTAATCCTGAACCAAGAGGTCACAGTATTGAATTTAGAATAAACGCTGAGGATCCAGCCAATAAATTTTTGCCAACACCTGGAACAATAACAGAGTACCGTGAACCTACTGGAAATGGAGTAAGAGTAGATGGTTGGGTGAGAACTGGCACACAAATTACACATTTTTATGATAACTTGATTGCAAAGCTCATTGTTTGGGGAGCTTCAAGAGAAGAGGCACGTTTTAAAGGAATTAGGTGTTTGGATGAATATATTATTGGCGGTGTACCTACAACTATAAATGTTCTTTCAGAAGTTCTAAAAACAAAAGAATTTATAGAAAGCAACATTCATGTAAAATTTCTTGAAGAAAATTTTAAAATTAATGATGTGGAAGATGATGAAATAATCTCTGATAGACCGAGTAAAGTTAAAATTTCTTTGGACGACAAAGCAAATCCTACCTTAGCTCCTCAGAGACCAAAAAAAATAGGTTTAGATTTAACAGGAAATATAAAAAACCCAGGCATGATATTCGCTGATATGCAAGGAACAATTATGGACACTATGACAAAAAAAGGTAAAAAAGTTAAAAAAGGTGATTCACTCTTTGTACTTGAAGCAATGAAAATGGAAAATGTTATAACAGCACCCATTGATGGAGTAATAAAAAAATTTAATATTGAAAAAGGTCAGCCTGTTAAAAAAGGTGAATTATTAGTTGAAATAGAAGCAAAATTCTAATGATCTATGGTGTTGGAGTAGATCAAGTAGATTTGATAAGAGTTAGAAAACTTTTATCAAAATCTAAATCCAAGTTTGAAAAACGTTGTTTTACAAAGAATGAAATTTTATACGCTAATAGATTTGCTGATCCTGCAAAAAGATTAGGTGCAAGATTTGCCGCAAAAGAAGCAGTAATGAAATCTTTAGGTAAAGGTTGGAGACAAATTAATTGGAGGGATATTGAAATTACTGGTGGTGGAAAACCAAATGTGAATTTGTTAGGAGAAGCTAAAACCTTAGCTGAAGTATTAAAAATTAAAAATGTTCATGTTTCAATGTCGCATGAAGAAAATCAAGCAATAGCTTTTGCAATTTCTGAGAATTAGTTGTGAAGTGGGTTGCAATGTTTCCAGGACAAGGCTCTCAACAAATTGGGATGGGTAAAGAATTACTTTCTCTATATCCGGATCTATTAATCGATAAATTTGAAAATACTCTTGGTTGGTCTCTTGAAGAAATAATTTCAAAAGGAGATGAAGAATTAATAAAAAAAACAAACATAGCTCAACCTTATATATTCGCTATTTCATATTGTTATGGCCTTGAAGCTATTAAAAAATTAGGACTACCCAAAGTCGGAATAGGGCATTCTTTAGGTGAATATACAGCTCTATCGTTAGCAAATATTTTAAGTTACCAAGATGCCTTAAAAATTATTTCTGTCAGGGGTAACGCAATGCAAGAAGCAGTAGAAAATTCTAACACTACTATGGCAGCTGTATTGACTGCTGACTTAAATAATACAATAAAATCGATTAAAGATTTAGCAACTCAAGGAATAGAAATAAATATATCAAACTATAACGATTCTTCTCAAATTGTTATAAGCGGAATGATCCAAGATTTGGATTACATTAAATCTGATCCGAAATCAATTCAAGCTAAAAGAATTATCCCCCTTGAGGTAGCCGGTGCATTTCACTCACCAACTGTTTCTTCAGCAAAAAAGAAAGTATCAGAAGTTTTAGAAAGTATTGAATTCAAAAATGGTGATTTTACAGTTTATATGAATATTGATGCTAAACCCATGATTATTGAGACAGTCAAGAATAGATTGATAAATCAAATAGATAATAGTGTCCTCTTTTATGACCAGATTTTAAACATTGAGAAAATAGAATCGCCGGACTATTGGTATCATATTGGTCCAGGTAATGTAACCGTCGGGATGGTAAAAAAGTCTATATCTAGTAAGGGTTTAGGAGTAATAAATTCTATTAGCTCTTTAGAAAAGATATAAGGAGTAATCTTTGAAATCAACAATAACAGGATGGGGTAAGTGTTCGCCTCAAAGCGTAATGACTAATGATGATCTTGCAAAATTTATTGATACATCTGATGAATGGATTAAACAAAGAACTGGTATTGAAGAAAGAAGATACTGTCACGTGAATAATTCTGATATGGCTTCAGTAGCTGGACAACATGCAGTAGCTTGTGCTGGTTTAACTCCTGAAGATATTGATGTAATAATTCTTGCAACTTGTACACCTGATAGCTTGATACCATCTGCTGCTGCTCATGTCCAAAAAAAAATGGGAGCAATTAACGCTTCAGTATATGACATCAATGCTGCATGTGCTGGTTTTGTTTATGCAATGGAGCAAGGTAAAGCTTTCATTGAAAGTGGCTTATACAAAAAGGCGCTAGTAATTGGTTCTGAACACATTACTTGGTTACTTGACTGGTCTGATAGAGGCACTGCTGTTCTTTTCGGAGATGGAGCTGGTGCTGTAGTTATAGAAGAAAGCACTGATGAATCTGAAGGTGAAATTTATTCATTTGTTAATGGTTTATCTTCAGAAAAACTTGAAATTTTAGAAGTACCAAACTTTGGCTCAGCCATGGATAGGTTTAAACCTGATGAAGCAGCAAAAATAAGGTGGACATTCGAAGGTCCAGAAATTTTTAAAAGTGGTGTCAGAGCTATGTCTAATGCATCAAAAGAAGTTGTACAAAAATCTGGACTTAAGGAAGAAGATATTGATATTGTAATTCCACATCAAGCAAACTTAAGAATTATTGAAGGGCTTGAAAAAGCACTTGGTTTTCCTAATAGTAAAATGATAAAAAAAGTTCATAGATATGGTAATACCTCGGCTGCTTCTATTCCATTAGCGTTAGTAGATGCTATAGAAGAAGGAGAAATTAAAGGTGGCGAAACAGCAATTTTTACTGCAGTTGGTGCTGGTTTATCCTGGGGCGCTTGCGCTTTGAAATTAAAACAAGACTTAAAACCAAAAAATACTTCAAATGCCAAACTTTCTGATTTTAATGGAACTGCAATTGACACGATAATGAAGGCAATAAAATATCAAATTCCTGAAAAGCTAGAACAAATATGAAAACTGCCTTAGTTACTGGGGGTTCAAAAGGGATTGGTAAAGCTATTTCATTAGAACTCGGCAAAGATTGTAAAGTTTATATTGGGTATAACTCTTCAAAAGAAAAAGCCGAACTGGTTGCTAAAAAAATTATTGATTCTGGAGGGATTGCTGAAATAGTTGAGATTAATGTAGCAAACAATAATTCAGTATTAACAGCATTTGAAAAAATTGAAAGCAATGGAGATAATATAGACATTCTTATTAACAATGCTGGGGTAACTAAAGATAACATTTTTCCGAGAATGAAGGAAGATGAATGGCAAGAAATTATCCAAACTAATTTAACTGGAAACTTTTATACATCACAAAGAGCTCTAAAAAATATGATTAAAAATAAATGGGGAAGGATAATTTTCATTTCTTCAGTAGTTGGTATTTCAGGTAATAAGGGGCAGTCAAATTATGCTGCTTCAAAGGCTGGTGTAATTGGATTTGCAAAATCAATAAGCAAAGAAATGGGTTCAAGGAATATTACATCAAATGTTGTTGCTCCAGGTTATATAGATACAGACATGACTTCTTCTATAAATGATGAAAGTAGAGAAAATATTATAGACCAACTTTCAATAAAACGCATTGGTAAACCAGAAGATGTTGCAAATGTAGTAGCTTTTTTAAGCAAAGAAGAGTCAGAATATATAACAGGACAAGTCATTGCTGTCGATGGCGGGATGACAACGTAATTAAGGAGAATTATGGAAGTAAATGATGTTTTTGAAAAGGTTAAAAGTTTATTTGTTGACGAGTTAGGTATTGATGAGTCTAAAATTTCAATGGAAGCAAAACTTGAAGAAGATTTAGAAATTGACTCTTTAGGAATTGTTGAAGTAGTTATGGCTTTTGAAGATGAGTTTGGAATCGAAATTGACGATGACGAATTAGCAGATGTTAAGACTGTAGGGGAAGCAGTTAACTTACTTCACTCTAAAATATAAATCAAAAATGACTAAAAGACGAGTTGTTGTTACTGGTCTTGGGACTATAAATCCGCTGGGTAATTCGGTATCTGATACTTGGAACCGATTATTAAAAGGTGAATCAGGAATAGATTATATTACTACATTCGACACATCTAATTTACCAGTCACTTTTGCTGGTGAAGTTAAAAATTTTGATGGAAATGATTATTTAGGTAAACAACATGCCAGAAAAATGGATCGATCATCACATTTATCAATCTTTGCAACTGAACAAGCATTGATTGATTCGGGAATTAATTTAGAAGAAAGATTAGGGTCGAATGTGGGAATTGTCTTTGGCACCGGTATTGGAGGAATAGGTGCTACAGAAGAAGCCGTTAGAACATACGACTCCAGAGGACCATCTAGAATTAATCCTCTTGCAATAACTCAATTGATGCCAAATTCAAGTATTGGACAAGTTGCAATTAGGTTTGGAGTAGAAGGACCTTCACTAACAATTACAACAGCTTGTGCAGCATCTGCTAATGCAATTGGAGAAGCAAAAAATTTAATAGAAAGAGGAGTTGTTGATACTGTAATAGCAGGAGGGGTGGAATCAGGAACTACACCAATGACTATTGGAGCTTTTGCCCAAATTAGAGCACTATCAACACAAAATGAAAACCCTAAATTAGCGTGTAAGCCTTTTGATAAAGAAAGAGATGGATTTGTAATGGCTGAAGGTTCAACAGTTTTGGTTTTAGAAGAAGAACAGCATGCCATAAAAAGAAATGCAAAAATATATGGTTATGTATCAGGTTATGGATCTACTACTGATGCTTATCATATTACCGCACCTGCTGAAGGTGGGATTGGAGCTGTTAGGGCTATGGAAAAAGCGCTACTAGATGCTGAAATTAGTATACAACAAGTTGATTATATAAATACACACGGTACATCAACTCCGGCTAATGATTTAAATGAAACTAAAGCAATTAAGTCATTATTTGGAGAATATTCTAAGAATTTAACATTATCTTCAACAAAATCTATGACTGGACATTTACTTGGTGGGGCTGGAGCATTTGAGGCTATGGTCTCAATACTTTCAATAAGGGATAATAAAATAGCCCCAACAATAAATTTAAATAATTTTGATGATCAATGTGATCTTAACTACACTCCTAATTCTTCAATAGAATTGAATACTGAAATCGTTATGTCAAACTCATTTGGTTTTGGTGGACACAACGCTGTACTAGTTATAACAAAAACTTAATTTGGTAACATTGTGCCACCGATGGCATGAACACCGCCATCAGCATGAATTATTTCTCCAGTAACAGCTTCTGAAAAATCTGACAATAGAAAGTTAACAACTTTTGCAACTGGCGTAGGATTAGTAACATCCCAACCTAAAGGGGCTCTATTGTTCCATTCTTCGTTCATAGCAGAAAATCCAGGAATATTTTTTGCAGCAGTTGTAGATAAAGGTCCTGAAGCAACTGCGTTCACTCTAACACCATCTTTTCCAAGGTAATATGCTAAGTACCTGACTATAGACTGCAAACTTGATTTTGCAACACCTTGCCAATCATAGCCAGGCCAAGCTTGTGAATTATCAAAATCTAGAGCAACGATTGAAGCTTTTGGGTTAAGAATTGGCATTACTGCTGATGAAAGAGTTTTGAGTGAAAAAGCTGAAACTTCAAAACTTTTAACTGCGTCTTCAACACTGGTATTTAAAAAGTTTCCTCCCATAGCTTCTGTGGGAGAAAAAGCAATAGCATGCAAAACACCATCTAATCTTCCGAACTCCTTTTCGATTTGATTTACTGTATTTTTTACTTCATCTATATTTTCTATATCCATCGGAAGTACTTTTATTTCTTCGGATAATCTCTTGACAGCTCTTTCGGTTATTCTTAGTCCTTTACCAAAACCAGTTGCAATAATATTTGCTCCATTTTCTATTGCAACTTGTGCTGATACATAAGCTATGCTTTTATCTGTCAGTATTCCAGTAATTAAAATATTTTTATTTTTTAGAATCATAAAATAATTTTACAATCAAGATTTTTTAGCTTCAATTAAATAATATTTACTTTTATATAGTTGTAACTAATTTAAGAATTCTGATTCAGTATCTCAGCTTGAGCTGAAGCAAGTCTTGCGGTTGGAATTCTAAAAGGAGAACATGAAATATAATCAATATTTAAACTATTTAAAAAAATTATAGAATTTGCTTCACCTGCGTGTTCACCACACACACCTACCTTCAGTTTCGGATTTGACTCCTTTCCATTTTTAGATGAAAGATCAACCAATTTACCGACACTCTCAATGTCAATCGAAACAAAAGGATCTATATTGAATACCCCGTTCTCAACGTAATCATTTAGAAACTTTGAAGCATCATCTCTGGAAAGTCCAAGTGTTGTTTGGGTTAAGTCATTAGTTCCAAATGAGAAAAAATCTACATGTTTTGCTATTTCTACAGAATTAAGTGCTGCACTTGGTAATTCAATCATTGTCCCAATTGAATAAGTAAAATTAAATTCCAACTCTTTTTCTAAATTCTGAATAGTTTCTATTAGTATGGTTTTCATCTTCTGAAGTTCTTTTGCATTCATTATTAAAGGAATCATAATTTCAGGTGATGTAATTGTATTTTTCTTTTTTGAAATATTAAAAATAGCATGACAAATTGCTTCAACTTGCATTTTATAAATTTCAGGATAAGTCAATCCCAGTCTCACACCTCTATGTCCTAACATTGGATTACTTTCAGACAGCTTAAGCAATATTTCATTTATATAACTAGGCAATATACCAATTGCATTTGCAAGTGATGTAATCTCAACATCGCTTTTTGGTAAAAATTCATGCATTGGTGGATCAAGTAACCTTATTGTTATAGGTTTATCTTCTAATATTTCAAACAAATTTTCGAAATCTTTTATTTGAAAATTTATTAATTTGGCTAAAGCTCGTTTTCTGCCTTGAACATTTTCAGCCATTATCATTTCTCTCATTGGTATAATTCTCTCACCTTCAAAAAACATGTGCTCAGTTCTACACAGTCCAATTCCTTCAGCATTAAACTCCAGGGCTTTCTTTGTGTCATTGACTGTCTCTGCATTAGCTCTTACATTTAAACGCCTCACTTCATCAGACCATTTCATGATTTGATTAAATTCATCAGAAGGTATTGGTGGTTGTGTTTTAAGTTCTCCTAAATATACTTCTCCCAGGGAACCATCTAATGAAATTAAATCTCCATGATTTAAAGTTGTTGTACCATTAGAAATAGTTTTGTTCTCATAATTAATTATTAAATTTTCCGCACCAACAATACAAGGCTTTCCCATTCCGCGAGCAACTACAGCAGCATGACTTGTCATCCCACCTTTTGTAGTAAGAATACCAATAGATGAATACATTCCGTTTATGTCTTCTGGACTTGTTTCTTCTCTAACTAAAATTACTTTTCTTCCTTTATTAGCTTCTTTTTCTGCCGTATAGGCATCAAATACTATTTCCCCTACAGCAGCACCAGGTGATGCATTTAATGCTTTAGCAAAAATAGTTTTATTCTGTTCATCTTCAAATTGTGGGTGTAAAAGATCAGTTATTGAGTTGGCATCTACCATAATTAATGCTTGATTCTTTGAAACTATATTTTCTTCAACCATATCAACTGCAATCTTGACACTTGCTTGAGCTGTTCTTTTTGCTTTTCGAGTTTGGAGTAAAAAAACTTCTTTATTTTGAATAGTAAATTCAATATCTTGGACTTCTTTAAAATGATTTTCTAATTTTGAGGAGATTTCTTTTATTTGTTTATATGATTCAGGAAATAGTTCCTCTAATGATTTACCTTTATTAAGTTCAGTTTTAGAAATTGGAAGTGGAGTTCTAATACCTGCTACTACATCTTCACCTTGGGCATTCATTAAATATTCTCCATATAACTCTTTATTACCATTTGAAGGATTTCTAGTAAATGCAACACCTGTCCCAGAGAAATCATTTAAATTTCCATAAACCATAGTCTGAACTGTTGCTCCTGTCCCCCAAGTGTCAGGAATGTTATTAATTTTTCTATAACTAATTGCCCTTTTATTCAGCCAACTATTAAAAACAGCTTTAATTGCACCAAGCAACTGTTCATTTGGATCTTGTGGAAATGGAACTTTTGAGAACCTTTCGATAATATTTTTATAAGCATTTATTATCCATTTTAATTGTTCGATATTGAATTCTGCATCGGAGATTACTCCATCCATTCTTTTTTTATTTTTTATTACAGCTTCAAATCTTTCATGTTCTAGACCAAGAACTACATTAGAATACATCTGAATTAGACGCCGATATGAATCTAAAGCAAATCTTTCATCGTTAAATTCTTTTGCCAATATACCTACATTGAAATCATTCAAGCCTATATTCAAAATTGAATCCATCATTCCTGGCATAGAAATTCTTCCTCCAGAGCGTACTGATAACAAAAGGAGATTTTCTGATCCATTAAAAATTCTCCCAGTTAAGTTTTCGAGTTTCTTTACAGCTTTACCAATTTGGTCTTCTAAATTATCAGGTAATGCTTTATTCTTCATGAAATAATTACAAACTTCGGTTGTAATAGTAAATCCTGGTGGAACATTAATCCCTAGCTTGCTCATTTCAGCAAGATTTGCTCCTTTACCTCCCAATAAATCTATTTGTGAAGCGTCACCATCTGTTTCAGAAAGTGAAAAATTATAGATTGAATTTGATACTTCAAAATTTGCTGACATTAAAATAATATTAGTGAAAAAAAATGTACTCGTCATTGGAACTGGCACAATTGGTGAACCACTAATAGGTTTGTTGGCAGAACATAAAACTGCATTAGGTATTGACAATGTTTATTTTTATAAAAGAACCCCTCTTTCTGAAGAAAAAGGTAAAGTAGAAGCACTTTTAAGAAAAGGTGCACTACTAGTCTCAAATGACGATTCTAAATCTGAATTCAAAACACTAGGTTTTGATTCAAAAAATTTAGATGACACTTACAGTGAATCACAAGTAATAATTGATTGCACTCCTAGTGGTAATAAAAATTGGGAAGCAATCTATCAACATCTTGATTCTGGTAAAAGGTTTCTAGCTCAAGGTTCAGAACATGGATTTGGGCCTTTTTATGCATGGGGTATAAATAATGAAATTTTAGATGAAAATAAAAATACATATTTAATTGCTTCGTGTAATACACACAATATCGCTTCCATTGTCAAAACTTTTTCTATTGATAATAAAAAAAATCTAAAGCAAGGAAAATTTGTTTGTTTAAGAAGATCTAATGACGTTTCTCAAGATGATTCATTTTCTCCATCACCATACATTTCAAAACACTCAAGTGAACAATTTGGAACACATCATGCTAGAGATGTTTTTGAACTCTTTCAACAAAGCGGGATAGAGTTAGATTTATTTTCTTCAGCTATAAAAATACCTACTCAATATATGCATACCCTTTGGTTTAATCTACGTTTTGAAGAAAAAATTATGAAAGATGAGATGTTGCAATATTTGCAAGCAAGCAATTACTTAATGGAGACTGAAAAGATGTCTGCTAATAAAGTATTCTCATTTGGTAGAGATCATGGATATCACGGAAGAATTCTATCTCATGGAGTTATATCAAAGCATTCAATTCATGCAACAGAATATGAACTTACAGGATATTGTTTCACACCACAAGACGGTAACGCTCTTTTATCTTCTGTTGCAGCAACTGTAAATTATTTTTATCAAGAAAGTTGGTTTGAAAAAATGAAAGTTTTTGATAAATATATTTTCAAAAATATTTAATACACAATATCTAATTTTAGTAATTTCAAATAAACTTAACTAGTCAATGAAACGTTAATAGAAGTAAATTTTTTAATAATTGTTGATATCTTTAATGATTTTATCAATTCTGTCATGCATTTTATCTAAAATACTTTGTGAGTAATTGTTTTTCCAATAGTCAATTCGAACATACTGATCGTTACCAACTCCACTTCTCAAAGTATCAAGCATAACGTTATATTCCTTTTCATTATTGGGAATATTATTTTTATAAAAGTTTAATCTTTCAATAAATTCTATCGGCGGTGGGAGAACTTTTAACCCATTAATAATATTTTGATCAAGAACTAGCCCCCAAAATTCAAAAATTGGTGCTAAATTTATTCCAACTTCGTGGGAAGCTCTGTAAACAAACTCATCATCAGAAATTTCATAATCTTTGATGTACCCATTCCTTATATTTTTATTATAAAATGTGTTGTGTATTTTACCTACTGTCTCCCAGCCATATAAATCAACTATCTCCAAATATCTAGCCCAGCTTTTGGTCTGGTAACGCATTTGATTTCCACCATAAATTTTATCATTTTCACCACAGACCCTTTCTTCATTCTGCCAATCAATTGTAAACATTAGGTCAAATGCTGCTTCAAGTCTTGTAAATGGCTGGAAGCCAGAATTTTTTAATGCAATATCGGGTGGTGAGTTAAAAACTTTGCTATCAATTACAGCCTTTAAAAGATGTACATTACTTTCCTGTTCTTGACATCCAAGAGTTGGTAAATTGTGTAAATGACCCATTTCGTGCCAATATATGAAATCATTTTTATAAGGTGAGAACCAGAGTCCATCATTAACTTTATCTTTCAAAGAAGGACTACCGTCATAATCTCCAAATGTAGGATAGCTAGCTGCCATTGCCGTACCGCATGCAATAATTTGTGCATCAACAACCAACCATTCCGCTCGAACCCTTTCAAGTGGTCTTCCTGACATTAACATTATGGCATCTAGAGATTTTTCCATAACAGTTAGCATTTCGAGTGGATTTTCATAAGAATTTGAGTACTCAAGTGGATAGGTAAGATTAAACTTATCGCTTATAATTTCAAACCATGGAACTTGAGAAGTTTTTAAGTCTGATTTGAATTGATCAAGATCATTATTTATACCTTTTAATTGCAAAGTGCTAAATGTGGGCATATTAATAGCATCTTTAATTGATATTTCGATTATCCCGCTATCACTTCCATCTGGGACAATAATATAAATACCTCCACCAAAAGGATTAGCAATTGAAACGGTCTCTTTGTTTAATTCAAACGTGTTGGCAATTCTATTAAAACGTCTTGTTTCTGACCAGCAAGCTAAGTTTCCTCCGTGAATACCTACTTGAACAAGCCATCCCTTATCGAGTACTTCTTTTGGTACCTCTATAGTTACTATTTTTCCCGGTTCAGCATATAATCCTGTAGGTCTTAAAACTGTTTCGTCATTATTGAAATGGTAACCTGGACTTTCATTATAAGTTCCATTTACTTCTATTGTTCTGCTTATAGTTTTTGGACTAGAAGCGACTGAACCTGGGAATATTTCTGTTTCTTTAAATGAGAGATTTTCTACTTTTTTGATTTGATCTTCAATAAACAGATTGTCAAATATCCACTCTTTAAAAAAATGAGCAAGTTGTTTAGTGTAGGACAAAGTTTTAATATTTGTTTTTACTGTTGGTGGGTATATTGAGCCTTCATATTTTTCTACGGCGCTTAGATAATCAAGTACGTTACTAGATACTGGATCCCAATCACCAACAAAAAGAGAGGTGATTCTTTGGTAATGGGATTGATTATTTTGAGTAGAATTGTTTTCAATATTTGTAATTAACTGAGTTAATAAACTATTTATTTCCTCAGATTCTTGTATTTTAGAAAAATTCTGGATAGTGACTTTATCTACAAGTAGAGGAACATTCGTATCTTCTTCCACCTCGTTAAAGTCATTTCTAATTCCAAATAAACTATATCGAGATTCATTACTAAATAAATAATTATGAGCTATTTTTGGATCGCCATCCCACTCTGGAAAACTCGTAAATTTATTAACTACGTCATCTACAACAATACTTACAGCAGGAGTCACAGCGTTTAACTCAAGTTTGAGTTTAATATCGTACCACTTTCCAGCATAAATTGGAGTTTGTGTAGCGAAAAACTTAAATCCAGCTATGAAATTCTCACTTTGTCCTGAAAAGAAACCTAGTAAATAATAATCAGGATTGTCTACATCTTCAATAGGTACTTCCATATCTAAATCTGGAGGAGTTAAAAATAAACAAACTCCTAACTCTGTTTGACGACAAGCTTCAAATAATGTATTTGATATAAGTGGTCTTTTTGCATCTTCATACGCTGGTATTTTAATTCTCAATGAAATTTCAATATTATCCTGTCTTGCAAGGCAAGAAGTAAGATAATCCGGAAGTGTAAGATAACTCAATCTATTTTCAAGATTTAAAATTCCATCTTCGAATCTTAAATCTGATGAACTTAATAGTGTTGGTTCATCTGGATTATCTAGATTTTTATTCCAGAGTGCAGCTTCATGTAAACTGCTACTTTCTAGTAGGTTGTTGTTGAAATCATAACTGAAAGTATCTTGATCGTTACAAATCTCTGGAAGAGAAGCTGAGGAATCAATAACTTCTACATCTCTACTATTCATCCTATTTTGTAAGAACTGTCTTATTTCATAGAGTTTTGGTTCTGTCACATTAATTTGTTCAAGGACATTAATTTCAACATCTTCTTTTACATAACCAAACGTAAAGTACCAAGTTTTTGGCCCAGGACAGGGGTCTCCAACAAGTGTTGGATCAGCATTTATTGTAAACTCTGATAAGCCTAGAGAGTACATAGATATTGGTACTGATATATCCATAGAACATTTTTCTTCTGGAGGCCATTTATCAACATATGCAATAGCTTTGGCAACTTTATATCCATTTGGAGCTGTAAATGTTTTCTGAGTACTCTCTTCCATTTGATATTTTTCTACAAAATCATATTTAGATTCATCAATTTTTTCAGTGGTACGAATAGTTACACCATCTACGATTTGAATAAATTCATTTTCAATATTTTCCATGTCTTCCATGTCTTCAATATCTTCAATATTTTCAATATCTTCAATATTTTCAATATCTTCAATATTTTCAATTTCGGATTGAGGTACTGAAGTTTGCTCTTGTGATGAACAGTATGAAAAAAATAAAAGGGTAAATAAAATAATTGAAATTTTTTTAATATACAAATTAATTCAATAATAAACAAAAAGAATATATAAAAATCACTTTATTAAGATAAATAAATGTTTTATAAATTGATTTCAAAAAAAATTATAATATTACTTTTATCTTCACTAGTTTTTGCTTGTGGAAGTTCGGATGAACAAATTTCTGCAGTTGTAGAGGAAGAGACTGCAGTTGTAGAGGAAGAGACTGCAGTTGTAGAGGAAGAGACAACTACTACATCTTCATCTACTACATCTTCGTCTACTACCACAACTACTACAATTCCTGTTTATCAAAAAGGTGAAATCATTGATGTTCTTACAATCCAAGCTTATGATAAAGACCGTATCGTTGAAATACCTAGTGAATTTTTCAAACGTGAAGTAACTATTAATGGTGTGAGAATTATGGCAGCAGGGAATGTTGGAGGACAAGTTGCCGTCCCAGATGCTTTTATAGAAAAAGTTGCACGAATGGTTGAACTATTTACAGATCCAACTGGTGAAAACATAGATGCAGCTAAACAAGAGGCCTTTATCAAAACATTGAGAGGTGATAGTGGCACCTATCATGCTGGAATGCCGACTCTTCAAAAAGTAGCGCGTGGTGGTGGAGATGATTACAGTCCAAAC
>JAQCEB010000035.1 GCA_027729925.1 Actinomycetota bacterium | reverse complement strand
AAAAAATTAGGAGTTGATATTTTAGTTCAAGGTGGTGCAATCTTTGGATAAAGCATTAAAATGTTTTAGTTTTCCAGATTCAATGATTGAAGCTTTTAAATTAGGTATTAACTCACAACCTTTTCCAAATCCTAAAGTTGGAGCTGTAGTTACTGATAAATATTTTAAAATTAAATCTAAGGGATATCATAAAGGACCAGGTTTTCCTCATGCTGAGATTGATGCTTTAAAAAATGTTGAAATTAATCCAGATGACATTCTATTTGTGACATTAGAACCATGTTTTCACAGTGATACCTCACCATCTTGTGCTTCTGAAATTATTAAATACGGAATAAAAAATATATACTACGGAGGAATTGATCAGGATATAAGAACAAACGGAAAAAGTATCCAAAAATTAAATGATAATAAAGTAAAAACTATTCTAGTAGAAGGAGTTAATGAATTATTAAATCCACATTATATAAATCAAAAGATTAATAAAAAAAAAGTTACTTATATTGGCAAGCTAGCTGTAAGTAGTGATAACTTTATATATTCTGAAAAAAATAGATATATAAGTAACAAAGAATCGCTTGTAATTACTCATATATTAAGAGCTAATATAAATTCAATTTTAATTGGTAAAAATACTTTTATTATTGATAATCCTTTACTTGATACTCGATTTTTAGAAAATTTAGATGTTAATTTAAATCCACTTAAATTTGTTTTATGGGGGAACGATAAAAATATTTTAAACTTTATAAAAGAAGATTTTATTTTTCTAACAAATTTTTCTATAGAAGGTTATAAAAATATTGTAAATATTGGAAATTTAACTTTTAAAAATATAAATGATTATTTTAAAGAAATTGATAATTTTTCAGTTCTAATAGAAGGTGGTAACAAAATACATGAATATTTTTTAAAAAACAATTCTTATGATAACTTTTATTTATTTAAATCAAGTAATGAGTTAGGAGATGGCTTAAAAATAACTAGAGAAATAGACTTGTTAAACGTTGAAAAATATTCAAATAAAGAAATTCAACTTATTGATAATACTCTAAATATTTATACTAGATATTAATGTTCACAGGCATAATTTCATCAATAGGAAAAATTACTAGATTAGATCAAAATATTTTGTCTATCTCAACATATGATGAAAAATTTAAAAATTTAGAAATAGGAACAAGTGTTGCAGTAGACGGATGTTGTTTAACATTAATTTCAGAGGTAAATGAAATTTTATCTTTTCAAATATCTGAGGAAACGTTTCGAAGAACAACTTTAAACAAAGAACATTGTGGAAGTGTCAATTTAGAATTACCTTTAACCCCTTCATCGTTAATGAGTGGACACATTGTTCAAGGTCATGTGGATGACACTTTAAAAATATTAGATATCATTAATCACCAAAATAATACTTGGACATTTAAATTCGAAAAACAAAATAATAAATTTGTTGTAGATAAAGGTTCAATTACCTTAAATGGAATTTCACTTACAGTTGTTTCGCCAAGAAGTAACGATTTTTCAGTTGCTATTATTGATGAAACTTTTAATAAAACTAATTTACAATATTTGAATATAAACGATTTTGTTAATGTTGAATACGACATAATTATTAAATATTTAGAAAGCTTACAAAATGATAACTGATATCGAATCAATAATAAATTCATTTAGTCAAGGTGAAATGATAATCTTGATTGACGATGAAGAAAGAGAAAATGAAGGTGATCTAGTTGTTTCTGCTACACACCTAACACCTGAACATATAAACTTCATGATTTCTTATGGCAAAGGTTTAGTTTGCGCACCTATATCTTCAAAAATTGCTAAAAAACTAAAGTTACCGTTAATGCAAGGTGTTAATAATGAGATGCAAACACATTACACTGCATCTGTCGACTTAAAAGATAAAGAAGTCACTACAGGGATTTCAGCTAAAGATAGGTATTTAACTATTAAAGGCTTATTAAATAAAAATTCAACTAGAGATTCTTTTAATGTTCCTGGACATATTTTCCCACTTCAAGCAATGGATGGAGGTGTTCTCAGAAGAGCAGGTCATACTGAGGCTGCCATAGATTTGTGTTATCTTTCTAATCACGAACCTGTAGCTGTAATATGCGAAATAATAAATGAAGATGGAACAATGGCTAGACTTGATGATTTAACTAAATTTTCAGAAAAACACAATTTAAAAATTGGTACAATTAAAGACCTCATTGAGTATAAATTGAGCAATGCAAATCCTATTGAGTTTGTATCAAAAGCTAATATTCCAACTAAATTTGGTAATTTTTTGGGACATGTATATAGAGATATAAACGACAACACAGAACATATGGCATTAACATACGGAGATTATTTAAGTAAAAATGAAACAATGGTACGTGTTCATTCAGAATGTTTGACAGGAGATACCTTGTTTTCAAGCAAATGTGATTGTGGTTCCCAATTAGAAAATGCTTTAGCAATGATTAAAGAAAATGGTGCTGGAGTTCTTTTATATATGCGTGGTCATGAAGGTCGTGGAATCGGACTAGGCAATAAAATTAAAGCATACTCTTTACAAGAACAAGGGGATGATACAGTAGATGCAAATATAAAATTAGGTTTTAAAAATGATCAGCGAGATTATGGAACTGGTGCTTTAATTCTGAGGAGTTTAGGAATTGAAAAAATGAATTTGTTAACTAATAATCCTAGTAAACGTGCCGGACTTGAAGGGTATGGGTTAGAAATAGTAAAAAGAACACCATTAATTGGAACAACTACACCTGATAATATTAAATATTTAGAAACAAAACAAGATAAAATGGGACATAATTTTTCAGATGAATAGAGTAGGCATAGTAGTTGCTAATTATTATCCTGAAATAACTTCAGCCTTATTAGAAGGCGTATTAAACACTTTAGATAATAAATTTTCACAAACTATTTATGAAGTACCTGGAGCATGGGAAGTTGTATACAAAATTAATTCGATAATTGAAATTGAAAAAATTGATAAATTCATTGCAATAGGTGTTATATGCAAAGGAGATACTGATCATTATGAATATATCTCTGCTGGTGTTGCTAATGGACTGATTAGTACTGTTGTATCAAAAAATGTATATATAGCTAACTCTATTCTCAATGTTTTGAATCTTCAACAAGCAAAAGAAAGAGCTACCAAATCTAATAATAAAGGTTCAGAAGCTGCGTTATCATTAAACAAACTATTTTCCTAATACTTAATATTTAGCTATTGTATAATTTAATTAAGCGAACAATGTTCCACCTGTTGTGAATAATAGCAAGGTTAAATAGAACAGCCTCGTGCTGTTTTTTTTATGAAAGGGGATAAAATACCAGAATTAAAAATAAATGATGGGATAAAGTCTAAAGAATTAAGAGTTATAGCGCCTGATGGTGTTCAGATAGGTGTTCTTGAACTCAAAAAAGCATTAGTTCTTGCAAACGAACTTAATTTAGATCTTGTTGAAATTTCACCAGAAGCAAAACCACCAGTCGCACGACTTATGGATTATGGTAAATACAAATATGAACTAGCTCAAAAAGCTAAAGAATCGAAAAAGAAGCAAGTAAAAATTTCCGTCAAAGAGATTCAGCTTAAAGCCAGAATTAACTCTCATGATTTTAAGATTAAGCTAAATCAATCTATAAAATTTTTAAACGAAGGAGATAAAGTAAAGTTTACAATGAGGTTCAGAGGTAGGGAAGCTGAGTATCCAGAGTTTGGTCAAAAAGTATTAGATAGCTTTAAAGAACAACTAAGTGATATTTCAACTGTTGAATCTACTTCACAACCTGATGGTAGATCAATAACTATGGTCTTAGCACCTTTAGGAGGAAGAAAATGAAACATAAAACACATAAAGGTATGTCTAAAAGAATACGGGTAACTGGTACTGGAAAGTTTATGAGAAGAAGATCACATAGATCACATTATAAGCTAGCTAAAGGTTCTGGAACATGGGCAAGACTAAAAAGAGATGTTGAAACATCAAAAGGTGACAGTAAAAAAATTAGAAAGTTATTAGGTTAGTTATGGTAAGAATAAAAAGATCAGTAAATAGTAAAAAGTCTAGAAGAAAGACTATGAAAAATGCTAAGGGTTACACCGGTGCACGTAGTAAGAGACTTAGAGCTGCAAAAGAACAAGTCATGCAAGCTGGTGCTGATGCATTCACCCATAGGAGAGATAAGAAAGCTAATTTTAGAAAACTGTGGATAGCTAGAATTAATGCGGCATCGAGACAACATGGAATGAGTTATTCAAAGTTTATTAATGGTATTACAAAAGCCGGTATACAAGTAGACAGGAAAATACTAGCTGATATTGCTGTAAACGACCCGAAAGGTTTTAAAAAATTAGTTGAAGTAGCTCAAAATAGTCTAGATGCCTGAACTTAATTTTGACAAAGTAATCTCATCCTTAAAGCTGAGATTAGAAAATGTTCATGAAGAATTAGAATTTGATTTAATTTCAAAAGAATTTCTTGGAAGAGATTCTTTAATTTCTGAAGAGAGAAAAAAATTGAAAAATCTTTCTGATGTAGATAAAAAAGATTATGGCCAAGTAATAACAAATGTTTCAACTGAAATAAACGATCTTATTTCAAATGCCAAAAATAGTTTTAAAAATAAGTTTTATGAAAATCTTGAACAATCTGAGATATTTGATTTAACTGTATCAAAACAAAAAGATTTTGGTTCCTATAAGCATGTTTTAACTTCTGTTATGGAAGAAGTGGTTGATATTTTTTCATCTATTGGTTACAAAGTTGCTTATGGTCCAGAAGCAGAAACAGCCTGGCATAACTTTGATGCTCTGAATACACCTGACTGGCATCCAGCAAGATACGAGTCAGATACTCTTTATTTAGATAAAGACTTAACTAAATTATTAAGAACACAAACTAGTACTGTGCAAATAAGACATATGGAGAATAATTCACCGCCTGTTTATATAGTTGCACCTGGAAGGGTTTACAGATCTGATCAATTAGATGCAACACATTCTCCTGTGTTCCATCAACTAGAAGGATTAGCTATAGATGAAAATCTAACTTTTACAGATCTCAAAGGTACTTTAGAGTATTTTGTTAAACAATATTTTGGTAACAATATTGAAACTAAATTTATACCTCACTTTTTTCCATTTACTGAGCCATCAGCTGAAGTTCTTGTGAAGTGGAACAACGGTGAGTGGCTTGAAATTCTTGGATGTGGTATGGTCGACCCCAACGTATTATCAAACGTTGGATATGAAAAAAAATTTCAAGGATTTGCTTGGGGTGTAGGTATAGAACGATTAGCAATGCTTAAGTACAAAATTAATCACATAAAAAATTTTTATGAAAACGATATTAGATTTTTAAGGCAATTTTAATGAACATTTTAAAATCTTGGTTAAATGATTGGATTGATTTAATAGAAGTTGAGAACGAAATAATTTCAGATGCACTGGAAAGTTTAGGATTTGAAATTGAAAACTTCAACAGCTTAAGTCCTGACTACAAAAATATTGTTGTAGGAAAAGTTGTAGAACTTTATCAACATCCTAATGCTGACAAAGTTAGGGTAACAAAAGTAGATGTTGGATCAAACATATACGAAATAGTTTGTGGTGCCTGGAATTTTGATGTTGGTGCAATTGTTCCAGTTGCTTTACCTAAAAGTTATATTAAAAATAATTTTTTAATCGATAAAAGAGATATTAGAGGTGTAGTTTCAAATGGTATGATTTGCTCAGCATCTGAACTAGGTCTTTGGGATGATCATTCAGGAATACTTCTATTAGATCAAAATGTCTCAGTTGGTGCTGATTTTTCAACAATTTATGATTCAAAAGACGCACTATGGGAAATTAACGTCACACCAAATAGAGGTGATTGTATGTCTCACCTAGGAGTTGCTAGAGAGTTATCTAATTATTTTAAAAAGGAATTAAAGTATCCAAACTTTAATTTCAAACCAAAATTGAATCCTCTTTTAAAAGTTAATAGTGGAAAAACTACATTATGTAATAGTTACGATTCTGTTGAAATAGAAGATATTGTAATTCAAGAATCAGGTTTTGAAACTAAGTACAGATTATCAAATATTGGCGTAAGGGTTATCAACAACGTTGTAGATTATACAAATTATGTTCTTCATGATATTGGTCAACCATTACACGCATTTGATAGAGATAAGTTGTTTGGAACAATATCTGTAAGGTTAGCTAAACCTGATGAAAAAATAGTAACTCTAGACAGTCAAACAAGAACTCTTGAAAAAAGTGATTTAGTAATTACTGATAATGATAAACCAATTGCTTTAGCGGGTGTTATGGGTGGTTTAGAAACTGAAGTAACTGATAACACAAAGAATTTATTAATCGAAAGTGCATATTTTGACAAAGTTTCAATTATGAAGACTTCAAGAAGATTAAATTTAATTTCGGACGCATCTGTTAGATTTGAACGAGGTATTGATTTTAATTTACAAACATATGCTTTAAAAAGATTTATTAACTTATTTAAAGCAGATCAAGAAATCCAATATACAGAAATTGTCAGTCATTTAAAAAACAATATAGACAACCAAGACGTAACTTTTGAAATTGATGAAATAAATAAAATTCTTGGTATTTCCATTAATGAAGATTTTATTTTAGAGACACTCAATTATTTAAATATTGAATGTTCTCTAAATAAAAAAACTCTTAAATTCAAGCAACCTTCATGGAGATACGACCTCGAAAGACCCATAGACATGATTGAAGAGCTAGCTAAGCACTATGGATTTAACAATTTTCCTGCAACCCTTCCAATAGGAAATAACCTTAATGATGTTGGTGAGTACTGGAAAATAAGAAAAGAAATTGTAAAAAGATTAACCTCAAATAATTTTCATGAACTTCAAACTCTTTCTTTTGCAGATAAAAATGAGAACGATTATTTTACACCAGAAAAAGAAAGCGTTTCTTTATTGAACCCAATAGATAAAACACAAGAAAATTTAAGAACGAGTTTATTTTCGTCATTAATCAATTCTTATAT
>JAQCEB010000005.1 GCA_027729925.1 Actinomycetota bacterium | reverse complement strand
TTGCTTGAAGTCTTTCCAATTTTTGTTTTGTTATTTTTTCAGCAGCAGGTAATGGATTAGCAAGTAAGAATTTTTCGATCTCAGTACCAAGTTCTTTATCGTAAATTGATGGCAAATAGTCTAAGATTCTTGATGATGTCCATTCAGGCATCATATTTAGTAGTTCACTCCAATGTTTTGTTATCATCTTCCAAGCAGCGTGCCCATTATTTGAGTTAGCAATTAGTGAAGATAAGACATAAGGAGCATCAGCACCTCTTATTGCTTCACTTAAAATTGAGTCTATTATATTGGCAGGAGAGTCTTCGTTTTCGACTAAGCCTAGGACATTACGATATCTTGCTTGTAGTTGAGGTGATTCAGAGTTGTTGAACTTTTCTATATAAATCTTACTTGAAATCGACTTGTCTAACGAAGAAATTGAAAGTACCAAGTTGTAATAACTACCCTCTGCATATTCTTCATATTTTCCAGACTTAAATTGATCTGAAAAGTAACTAATAAATTCTTCATCTCTACAAACATTTGCGTATAAATTACAAACTTGAGATTTTAACTGTGCCAGTTCTTTTTCAATATTCTCAACATATTCTTTCCCAAGCTTGTTTAATAAAGGTGTACAAAATTCTTTTGTAAATTCTTTTATAGAATTATTTTGCATTATTTTATTTAGGGTCGAAATGATTCCTGAGATAAGTGACCAAGTGTTTACTTCTTCGAATTTTGAGTAAAGTTTTAATATTTCTAAAAAGTTTTCATATGATAACTTCCCAACTCTAAGACTCATCCAAGCATCTTCTAAAAATCTATACTTCTCGTTTGTATCTAATTGATTGAAATTTTTAATTATTTCTTTTAGTAAATCCTCACTATATGATGTATGAAAAAACGACCAACCTCCATTATTTACAAAAGGAACACTCCCATTTTGCTGAAATGAAGATTGTTTTTCTGAAAAAAGTATTTTATCTATAGAATCTGAATCAAGATATCTAATATTTAGTGGAACTTTCCAAATTGTTTCATCACTGTCACCAGAAATTAAAAATCTTTCTTGCGAAACAAATATTTTGTTGTCTTCTAAATGTACTGAAATTATAGGGTACCCTTCTTGATGTATCCAAGTAGGCAAAATTTCTTCAAGTCGGTAATCACTAGTTTTAGAGAGTTCATTCCAAAGATCCGTAGAATGAGTATTTTTGTATTTAAATTTATTTAAGTAGTTAACTACACCTAATCTAAAATTTTCTTCTCCAACAAATGTTTCAAACATTCTTAATACCGTAGATCCTTTTTGATATGTTAAGACGTCAAACATTTCTTCGGCTTGCTCAGGGGTTTCAACTTCAAACTCAACTGGTCGTGAAGTTTTAAGAGAATCAACATTAAATCCTTGCGTTCTAGCAAGATTTAATTCATTCCATAATTTAAATTCAGGATAGGTACCTTCTGATGCAATTACTTCCATTAGGCTTGCAAATGCTTCATTTAGCCATATTCCATCCCACCATTTCATTGTTACTAGGTCACCGAACCACATGTGTGCCAATTCGTGCGCAATAACCTCGACAGATCTTGATAGCTCAGCTCTTGTAGCTTTTTTTACATCAATCAGTAGTAAAGTCTCCCTAAATGTAATTGCTCCAATATTTTCCATAGCTCCCATTGCAAAATCTGGAATTGAAATCAAATCTAGTTTTGAACCTGGATAATCTATTTCATAATAATTTTCAAAGAATTCCAAAATCTTTATTGCTGCTTGGCCAGCAAAAGCAGTTTGATTCGAAAAGCCCGGACGGTGAACTACTCTAACAAAAGTTCCATTAACTTCACCTATATCAGTAATTTCAAGATCACCAACGACAAATGCCACAAGGTAGGTAGACATTCTCATGGAATCAACAAATTTGGTTGTTGTTTTGCCATTTTCTGTATTTTCACTTAGGACTTTTTCATTACTAATTCTTACAAGATTTGAGTTAGATGTTAAAGATACAGAGAATACTGATTTATATTCAGGCTCATCCCAACATGGAAAAGCCATTCTTGCAGCTGTTGGTTCAAATTGTGTTGTTGCAATCCACTTTTGTATACCATTTGAATCTTTGAAACTACTTCTATAAAATCCACGCAAGTCATCTACAATTTCTGCATCAAAGCTAATATAAAGTTTCCAGTCGCCAGCTTTCACAGTTTCTTCGAAAGTTAAAATTATTTTTTCATCTTCTTTAACGTAATTTACTGAAGCTTCATGGTGCATATTGTTGTCGTTCTCTACGAATGCATTATGAATGTCGATTCCTACAGAGTTGAGTTCGAATTCAACTGTATCTTCAACTATTTCTAGATAAACTACCTCGTCACCTTTATATTTAAAATTATCAATGTCGACATCAAGATTTATCTCGTATCTGTTAGGTATTGCAATTTTAGGAAGTCTATTTTTTTTGGTCATCAGCAGATATTAGTAATAAATTATTTCAATCCCAGTCAATGTGTAAAAAATCTTCACTTCCAATTAACTTAACTTTGTGTGCACCGAAATAATCTCTTTGTGCTTGTATTAAGTTCGATGGATTGGTGTTAGAAGATAAATTTAAATACCAATTAAGCGATGACGTAATTACATGTAAAGGTATATTTGAATTTATTGCTTGGCGAATAACATCTTTAGTGTCTTCTAAATACAGATTTAATAAATTCTGAACTTTGTTTTTATCAAGCATACCTTTTTTATCACAGTTATTAGATAATTCAGCTAAAAGTTCAGATCGTATTATGCATCCTGCAGCCCAATTGCTTAGAATATTTTTTGTCATTATTTTATAAGAATTGCGTTCACTTAAAAATTCTATAAACAGCAATCCTTGTAATAATGAAGACAATCTTGAAAAATAAATAGCACTATTCAGCTTACTAATGTCTATTTGATTATCTAATTTATCAACGTCAAGTGAAAATAGTTTTTGATAATGACTTTCAACCCTTGCATTGAAAGCAGAATAAATAGATGGAACCGGAAAACCATGTTCAAGTGAAGTTTCAATTGTGAGTTTTCCTGTCCCTTTATGATTAGCTACGGAATCTATTTTGTCGATTATATAATTTTCCTTAACTTCCTTTTTTAGAATTTTTGAGGTAATTTCTATCAAATATGATGACTGATTGTTGTTCGAAAGATTGCTAAAAAATTCAGATGCTTCAAAATTGGAAAAATTAGAAAATTTTAAAATTGAATATGCTTCAGCTAAAATTTGCATTTCTGCATACTCAATTCCATTATGAATCATTTTAATAAAATGCCCAGTACCTGCTCCTTTATAGTATCCAGAACAAGGTACACTATCTTTTTTTGCTGCAATTGAATCAAATAAAAATTTTAACTCATCTGGTATTTGATTTTCTGAACCGATCATGAGAGCTGGTCCAGTTCTAGCGCCAACTTCACCACCAGAAACACCCATTCCTATGAAGGATACGTCTTTATCTTTACAAAGCTTTCCTAATGTTATGCTGTCTTCAAAATATGAATTCCCTGCATCAATTAGAAAATCACCTTTCTCCATTAACTCCAAAAGTGTTTTTGAGACTTCAAAAGTTGGAGCGCCAGAGGGAACTAGTAAAAGTAAATTTCTTGGTTTTTCTAGGTTTTTAATTAATTCTTTAATTGTATTAAAACCTTCAATATTATTGTTTTTGTCTTTTTGGATTAAATTTTGAATTTTTTCATCAGAATTATTAAATACTTTAACTTTGAAATTTTTATCAGAAAGATTTAGTGCTAGGTTGCTTCCCATAACACCTATTCCTATTAATCCTATTTGATTCATCATTATAAAAGTTTAACAATGTCTTTAGTTATCAATTTTTCTAAATAATGATTTCTAATTGTAATATTTACTTTTAAGAATCCTTCAGAGTTTTTTACATCAGAAATTGAAGCAAATTTGTAAATTTTATCTAAATTATGAGGTTCAACTAATACAACTACATTTAATAAATCTCCAAAAATTTTGTCGGTAATCTCTTGAATCAGGGTATCAATATTTATATTTTCTATTGCAGAAACAAAGATTGCATCTTTAAATTTTTCAAGTAAAAAATTTTTGGATGCCTGATCAATTTTATCAATCTTATTAAAGACTAATATTTCTGGTACTTGATTATTAATTTGTTTCAAAATACTATGCACAGTTTGTATATGCATACTTGGTAGTGCTGAAGCTGCATCTACTACATGAATTAACAAGCTAGCTTCATTAACTACAGTAAGTGTAGATTTAAAAGACTCAATAAGTGTGGTTGGCAAGTTTTGTATAAAACCAACTGTATCTGAAATAATTATTGGTTCGTTTAAACCGTCAATTTTTAATTCTCTTTGTAACGAATCCACAGTTGCAAACAGCTCATTAGCAACGTAGGTTTTTGAAGAGGTTATTTTTTCTAAGAGGGTAGATTTTCCTGCATTTGTATATCCAACGATAGAAACTAATGGAGTATTATTCTTTTTTCTCAAACTTGACTGAACTTCTCTCTGTTTTGAAATCTTTTTTAAATCTTTTTTTAATTTATTTATTCTATTGTCAATTAATCGGCTGTCAGTTTCCAACTTTGTTTCTCCTGGACCCCTTGTTCCAATTCCTCCGCCTTGTTGATTCAATGTTTTTCCAAGGCCAGCTAGACGAGGTTTAAGATAAATAGATAAAGCAAGTTCTACTTGTAAGCGAGCTTCTTTAGATTGAGCATGTAAAGCAAAAATATCTAAGATTAAACCAGTTCTATCAACAACATCACATTTAAACATAGAACGAAGCTCTTTTTGTTGATTAGGACTTAGTTCACAATCAAAAATGACGACATCTATATCATTAGCATCTGAAATATCAGTCAATTCAGCTATTGAACCTTTTCCAATAAAAGTCTTTGGATCAATGCTCTCAACTCTTTTTGTTTGAATTATTGTTGGGTTTGAGCCAGCTGTCTTGACTAAGTTAACTAGTTCTTTTAAAGACTCTTCTTTATCAGCTCTAGTTTCATTTTTTAAAATTATTCCAATCAATAGAGCTTTTTGAGTTGTAACAAAAATATCTCTATCTGAGACAGTTAATAATTTTCTATCGATCTGATTGGGGTTAATTCGTTGATTCAAAGATAAATTTTATAAATAGTTTCCGTTATCAGGAGATGAAATAACTTCTTCTTCAGCAATGATTTGAGATTCTCTAACAGCCAATACAACTTTCCCACTTGGTGGCCAAATAAATTTCCAAGCACCGCTTGCAACCGCCCAGAACTGTTTACCACTATCTACGTCTATAAGTGGTAATGCTTCTGAAGTTTTTTCACTACCTGCTGGAACAAGTAAACCCGATTTTGTTATAGTTTCTTCTTTCAAATGTCCAACACGCCATCCTGGTGAAACTTTGAAACCTGCTGGTGCAAAATTTATTTTTTCAAGAATATCTTTTTTTGAGTCCATTTTTTAATATTAATCATTAAAAAAGTATATAGTAGCGGAGGTGGACAGGAATCGAACCTGCCAAAGATTATTACACCTTTCTACAGTTTTGAAGACTGTGGAGCCCACCAGGCGCTCATTCACCTCCAATGTAAGAGTAGTTACATAATAAATTTTTAATTGAATAGAATTACTAATTATGAATAACTTTAGTAAAATTTTTACCAATTTAAAAAATGAACGTGGTTTGTCTAATAAGCAAATAGCTTCATTTACTGGAGTTAACCAAAAAGAAGTTAAAAAATGGGAATCGGGTCTTAGTTTTCCTACTGATTCCAAAGTATTGAATGCTCTTGAAGGTCTTTTAGGAACAGAAATATCAAAATCATTAAAAAATTTCGAAAATAATTTTGAAAATAAAGTTCAAAATAGAAATTATGAGGAAAGCATATTTAAAGTTAATAAAGAAAAAATTGATCTAAAAAATACAAAACTTGACCGAGTAAGAACTTCGTTTAAAAGAAAAAACCCTACCTTAAATAAATCAAGTGAAAATTATGAAAATCAAATTGATGATACATTTATTTCTTTGGAACAAAGTCAACCATCAGAAATTATGCGTTTAAAAGACAAAGAAATGCCCTATATATATGACACTAACCAAATTGGCTTTTATTTTACAAGAAATATTAAGACTTTTGCAATGCTAGGTTTGTTTTTAGTAATAATAGTTACATCTTTTAGCTTATTTTGGGATTCAGTCGTATTTATTATTGATGCTTTATTTTGAAAAATTATTTTTTAGTTAAATTAGGGTTATTTGTTTCAATAGTTTCAATTTTGGCTGGAGCATTTGTTCGTGCAACTGGCTCTGGAGATGGTTGTGGTTCAACTTGGCCAAAATGTAATGGAAAAATTATTCCTAATCTTCAAGATACTTCAGAGATTATTGAGTTTCTACATAGATCAATAAGCGGGTTTCTACTTATCATTACACTAATTTTATTTACTAAAACTTTTAATCTACCTAAACAAAATTTAATTAGAAAAATTATTGTTCTATTAACATTTTTTGTTTTACTAGAAGCTGCTATTGGTGCAGTAATTGTTTTATATGAATGGGTCGGCATGAACAGCTCAGTCCCTAGGATTATAGCTGTTCCAATACATCTGGTTAACACATTTGGTTTACTTGGCTGTTATGCAACTCTATTTGCTGTTTTAAAGTTCGATTTAAAAAATTTAGATGGATTTTTTGATTTAAATTTTAAACTTGTAGGAATTTTGTTTTTTTTGACTGGTGCAACAGGTTCAATCGCAGCACTATCTGATGTATTGTATCCAAGTGAGTCTTTCACTCAAGGTCTAGTTGCTGATTTTGATCGTTCATCAGAACTTCTCACAAGACTTAGAATTTTGCATCCAATTTTTTCAATGTTTTTATCATATGTACTTGTAGTTCAGAGCAAAAAAATCCATAAAACTTTTGGAATCAATACAAAACCATTATTTTACTTAGTATTATTTTCAGTTTCTTTAGGAATATTAAATGTATTATCTAATATTGTGCTTCCACTCAGCATCCTACATTTAGCAACCGCAGATATTTTATGGATTACATATATATATGTATACCTCAAAAAGTTAAAAATAATTAACCCAATTAATTAGCTTTATATTTTAATTTGGTATATTATTCACATTTGTAACTAGATTCTAAACAAAAAGGTCAAATAATTAATGGTAACAAAAACAATCCCCTCAAAGCCTAAGCCTGCAAAAAAAGAAATAGATTTTTCTAATGAGGACACAACTCTAACTCCTGAACAAGAAAAAGTTGCTCGTGAAAAAGCAAAATCTTTAACAAAAAAACTTGCAGATGATAGAGGTAAATTAACAACTGATTTAGTTAGCCAATACTTAACAGCAATAGGAAACTTTGATCTCTTAACTGCAGAGCAAGAAGTTGAATTAGCTCAAAGGATTGAATCTGGTGAAAAGGCTGCGATTAAGCTTCAAAAAAAACAATTTAAAGATAAAAAAGGTGAAATTAGGTTAAAAAGGGATAGAAAAAAAGGCGCAGAAGCCAAAGATGCTTTTTTGACTGCAAACCTTAGGTTGGTTGTTGCTAACGCTAGAAGGTACGCTAACACATCAGGTATAGATTTTTTAGACTTAATTCAAGAAGGAAACTTAGGATTAATTAGAGCAGTTGAAAAATTTGACTGGAGAAAAGGATTTAAATTTTCAACATATGCTACTTGGTGGATAAGACAAGCTATCACTAGAGCTATTGCAGATAAATCTAGAACTGTAAGAATCCCTGTTCATTTACATGATACAATGGCGGCTGTTAGAGCAGCACAAGCACAATTGAAAGCTGAATTAGGGAGAGATCCTAAACCTCAAGAAATTGCTAAAGAAGCAGGAGTCGGAGTTGATAAAGTTGAATTAGCTTTAAGTGTTGCTGATACAGTTTCTCTTGAGCAACCAGTCGGTGAAGATGGTGCCCAATTGGGTGATTTTATTCAAGACGAAGATGCCAGCGACCCTTCATTAATTGTCCAAGATTTAGACGTAGCAGAAAGTTTAAGAGAAAGTATTAGCAGACTACCCGATAGAGAAGGAAGAATTCTTGCTTTAAGATATGGATTTTATGATGGTGTACCTAGAACACTAGAAGAAATTGGTGAAGAGTTTGATCTAACTAGAGAAAGAATTCGTCAGCTAGAAAAATTAGCTCTTTGTCGGCTAAGACATCCTTCATTCGGCATTAGAGAACAAGATTTAGTTTAAAATTATAAGATTACGTACTTTTTTTTGTATTGTTAAGCTATGAGTATGTTCGAATATTTAGATATAGCTATTGATTCAGCAATAAAAAACGGTTCTAAATATTCTGATGCAAGAATTTTATTCTCTAAAACAAGAAATATTTCTGCTAAAAACGGAGAAGTAGAAAATTTCAATGAATCAGAAAAAATAGGAATTGGTGTAAGAGCATTAGTTGGGTCTTCATGGGGTTTTTACTCTACATATGATTTAAGTAATAGCTCATTACAAGCTGCTGGTAAAAAAGCATTTGATATTGCGAAAGCATCTTCATTAGTTGCTGGGAAAGAAATGCCATTTGCTGACGTGCCTGTAGTAGAAGACACTTATACTACGCCACATGAAATTAATCCTTTTAATATCTCTAGCGATGAACAAATAAATCTACTTTTAAGTTCGACGGAACATATGAAGAAGCAAGGGAGTTCAAGGGCTTTTGGTCGTTTAGATTTTTGGGATACACAGAAATGGTTTGCTTCAAGTCAAGGACATAAAATTTTTCAAAATATTATTGAAACTGGAGGTGGATTATCTTCGTTGTCAATAGGTGACGGCGAAACACAAATTAGATCATATCCACAATCTTTTGGGGAGTATAGGACTGGTGGATGGGAAGTAGTAAAAAGTTTTGAATTTGAAAAGCATTTAGACAGGCTATCGGAAGAATCTCAAAGATTGTTAGTAGCTCCTCAATGTCCCGAAGGAACTATGGATTTAATACTTGAAGGTAGTCAATTAGCTTTACAGATTCATGAATCAGTTGGACACGCAATTGAATTAGATAGAATACTAGGTTGGGAAGCAGCATATGCAGGAACTTCTCATTTAGATTTAAAAAAATTAAATTCTCATAAGTATGGTTCAAAATTAATGAATATTGTTGCAGATGCAACATTGCCTGGTGCATTAGCAACATTTAAATATGATGATGAGGGAACTCCTGCGCAAAGGGTAGACATTGTAAAAGAAGGTATTTGGACTGGAGTTTTATCCGGCAGAGATAGCGCTGCTGTAGCTGGAGTAAAGCCAGGAGGTATGGTTAGGGCAGATGGATTTGGCAGATTGCCAATGGTTAGAATGACAAACGTTGGTTTACTGCCAGGAGATTCATCACTACAAGAAATTATTGAATCAACAGATAATGGCATTTATATGGAGACAAATAGATCATGGTCTATAGATGATTTAAGGTTAAATTTTCAATTTGGTTGTGAAGTTGGTTGGCTTGTAAAAAATGGAAAAGTTATTGATATGGTTAAAAACCCTACTTATACAGGAATAACACCTAAGTTTTGGGCAAATTTAGATATGCTAGCCGGAGAGGAAGAGTGGGTTTTTTGGGGTACACCAAATTGTGGTAAAGGACAACCAAGCCAAATTGGACATACAGGCCATCCAGCTTCTCCTGCCAGATTCAAAGACACCAGAGTAGGGGTTAGAGGATGAAAATTTGGGAAGAATTTTTAAGTGAAGCAAAAGACTATCTTTCTAGCAATACAGAATATGAAATAAAAATGATGCACTCAAAAAGTGCATTAACTAGATTTGCCAATTCTCATATACATCAAAATGTTGATGAAGAATCAGCAGAAGTTTACTTAACACTTCATAGAAACATGAAGACTACAACTATTTCAAGCAATATAACTGCTATTAAAGAAGTTAAAAGTTTTATTGAAAAAGCAGAAAAATCTCTTGAAAACTCACCTGTTGATAAAGGCTGGGCTGGTTTAGCTAATAAAGATAATTCTTATAATAATTTAACAAAAATTGAAGAATCAAGCCCAGATGAGAGAGCTCTAAAAGTAAAAGAGTTTATAAGTAGCGGAAGTGAATTAAATTCTGCTGGATACTGCTCAACTAGTGTAGATAATTTTTTTGTTTGGAACTCAAATGGATTAAGTTCGAGTGATTCAAGTTCAAGTGCATTTATTGACGGGATTTTTAGAACCGAGAATTCTGCTGGATCATCACACCGTGGTGCGAAGAGTTTAAATGAATTAGATTCTAAAAAAGCCGGTAACGAAGCCTCAAAACTTGCAAGGGAAGGCCAAAATCCTGAAGATATTAATCCAGGAAAATATGAAGTAATACTTGGTAATGAAGCTGTAAGTACCATTCTTGTATTTCTTGCAGTATATGGTTTCAATGCAAAAAGTAAAGTTGACGGTATGAGTCCAATTGTATTAAATGAACAACAATTTGACGAAAAAATTACTTTACTTGATACACCTGAAGATTTTGATTCAATAGGATTTAAAATCGATGCATCTGGGTCTAAGAAAAACAACTTAGAAATAATTAAAAACGGAGTATCAAGCAATTATTTTCATACCAGGAGAACTTCTAAAGAATTGAATGCACAGAACACTTTTCATGAACTTTTTGGATGGGGAGAAAGTTTTGGGGGGATAGGTACCAATCTAAAACTTAAGGCTGGCTCTAAAAGCCTAGAAGAAATGATTTCTGAAGTAAAAAATGGAATTTACATTAACGAGTTTTGGTATTGCAGAGTTTTAGATCCTATAACCCAAGTTGTTACTGGATTGAATAGAAATGGCTCTTTTTTAATTGAAAATGGAAAAATTATAAAGCCAATTGGAAGATTAAGATTTACACAAAGTTTTATATCTTCATTGTCAAAAGGAAATGTATTGGGTGTTGGTAATAATTCTAGATATGCGGACTCTGAATTTGGCGAAGGTATATTAAACGTACCAGCTCTTCATCTAAAAGAGTTTAATTTTACTGGTGGAGTTGCAGGTTAATCACCAATATTTTTCAGGTGATAAACCACTTATCATTCCACACAGAGGTGGAGCTAAAGTTGTACCAGAGAATACTTTGGACGGACTCAACTTTATAAGTGCTGAAAAATTTTCTCATTTTGAAACTGATTTAAGAATGTCTAAAGACGGTGTCATATTTTTACACCATGATGATACTTTTGATAGAACTACTAATGTAACAGGCAAAGTAAACGAATTTACTTGGCATGAGGTCCAAAAAATTAATGCTGGATATAAGTTCTATCAATCAAATAATCAACCAGAAAAGTCAACAGAATTTGTAAGATTAGAAGACGCTTTAGTAAATTATTCAAATTTAAAATTTAATCTAGATTTAAAACAAGCTGGAATGGCTGAAAAGCTTTTTAAAATACTAAAAAAAACGAATTCCTTAAACCGAGTTTTAGTTTCTTCATTTAGTCCTAAGCGATTAGATGAGTTTAGAAAAGTTTCTAAAGGACAGGTGTTAACTTCAGGTAGTTTTAGAGAAAATTTTATAGCTAAGTTTACAAGAATTAAAAAAAGAGATTTAGGTATTGCTGCACTACAAGCTCCTTACATATGGAGGGGGTTAAAAGTGTATTCAAAAAAATTAGTTAATTTTTGTACATTGAATAAATTACAACTCCATGTTTGGGCGGTTAATACAATTCAAGAGTTTGATGAAGTTTTGAATACTGGATGTGATGGTGTAATAACCGATGACCCAATTATTTTTAGAAACCATATAGCTAAAACTATTTAGTATTATTTGAAATAAAATTTTCAGCTTTTTGAAAGATATCTTTTTTTCTCTCGGGATTCATCCTTTCTAAATTTTTAGACAATACAGAAAGTCGTGGATTAGATTTATAAAATTCTAAATTGTCTTCAGTAAATTTCCAATAAAGACCATCAACAACATCACACCAATCACCTCTCGAATAATTACTCATTTTTAAGATATAGTTTGAACCACATGTGTAGGGTTTTGTTGACATTAAACCACCGTCCGAATATGTTGCCATTCCAAAAACATTGGGTACCATAACCCAATCAGATGAATCAATAAACATCTCCATAAACCATTTATAGATTTCTTTTGGGTGAATTCTCGAAAGATTCATAATATTACTTAAAATCATCAACCGAGGGATATGGTGTGTATAACCATCTTTGTTAACAGATTTTATTATGTCGTCAAGAGGTTCTAATCCAGTAGTTCCTTTATACCAAGATTCACTTAGTTTATTGTTATGATTCCAAAAATTTGAATTATATTGGAGTTCTCCTTTTGCTTGATAAATTCCTCTAACAAATTCTCGCCAACCAATAATTTGTCTTATAAAACCTTCAATAGAATTGATAGGAATATTATTTTCTTTACCAAACCGTAAGGCTTTTTTCACCACTTTATTTGGGTCTAAAAGCCCTACATTTAACATTGGACTTATTGAACTATGAAATAAAAAATTTGTATTTTCTACTACGGCATCTTCATAGTCTCCGAAGTGCAAATATTTTTTTTCTAGAAAGAAATCTAAATGTTGCTCGGATTGTTTTCTAGTTGTAGGAAACCAAACATTTTCTAATTCTCCAGGATGTTTACTAAACCTTTTTGAAATTAAGTTTTTAACTTCTTTCAAATTTACACTAGGTTTATGTTGTATTTCTGTGGGAAGTAATTTATTTTTTGGAATTTTTTTTCTGTTTTCTTCATCAAACGACCATTTCCCACCAAGTGGATTCATATTTTCGTCTAAAAGTATATTTAATTTTGTTCTTGATTGTTTGTAAAAAGAAACCATACGATAAACTTTTGTAGATTTAGTAAAGCTGTTGAACTCCTCAGGGGTAAATATAAAATTAGGGTTTTTTTCAATTTGAAAAGAAATATTATTTTTTTGAAGTTTATTTATTATTTCAATTTCAAGAAATTTATCCTCAATATGAAACATATGAATTTTATCAATTTTTCTTTTATTCAGATAACTTACAAAAAAATCAACATAATTTTTAAAATCTGATCTTTCATCTAACTTGAAGTAGTTAACTTTAATATTATTATTTTCAAGTTCGTTTTTATAATCCCTCATTGCAGTAAGAAAAAACAATAATTTTAATTTATGATGTTTTACATAAGTACACAAACCTTCATCTTCAGCCATAAATACCTCATCACAATTTAGTTTTTTTAGGATTGAAGGATTAAATAATTGATTACCTAATATTAAAAAAAATTTTTTTCCCATCTTATTTAAAGATAGTTTACCATTGAATCTGATAGTAAAAATTTTGTAAACTGGAGATGAAATGAACCTAGAAATTTTAGATATGGGATTTATACCAAAAGAAATTTCAGAAAATCTTCCTGAAGGCTTTGAAGACGTTGAAAATTTGGCTAATCAATTACCTAAGGTACTTGGCAATGAGCAGATAGAAGAAAGTGTTTTAAAACTTGAAATTCATAAAGATATATCAAATTTAAACTCTAGCCAACTTGAAAGGGCTATGCTTCTTTATTCTTATATTGGCCACGCTTATATGTGGGGTAAGAAAAATGAAGAAAATATTATTCCAGAACAAATAGCGTTAACTTGGCATAAAATAGCTCAACAACTTGATAGGCCTCCAATCCTCTCATATGCTTCATATGCATTGAATAATTGGCGATTGTTAAATAAAGAAAAACCTTTTGAACTTGAAAATATTGAAATTTTGCAAAATTTTTTAGGAGGTGTTGACGAAGATTGGTTCATCATGATTCATGTAGCGATAGAACATGAAGCAAAGCATATTCTAGGAAGTTTGAAGGATTATTTTTTTAACGGTTCATTTGAAATTGAAAAATTACAAATTGCTTTAAATAGTATAAAAAAAATAAATGAAATTATGAATAGAATGCCTGAAAAATGCGATCCTTTCATCTACTACAACAGAGTTCGACCTTATATTTTCGGTTGGAAAAATAATCCAGCTACTCCTAATGGAGTAATTTATGAAGGAGTTGAAGAGTACGGAAACAAACCTGTTTCATTTAGAGGTGAAACAGGAGCACAAAGTTCTATTGTGCCAATGCTAGATGCGTTGTTAGGGGTAACACACTCTAACGACCCACTGAGAGAGTATCTAGATGAAATGAGAACCTACATGCCAAAAGAGCACAGAGTCTTATTGAATGAATTAGATCAGTGGTCTATGAATAATAGGAAAGAAATTGTAAAAAATTTGGACCACTCTCATGTTGAAATATTGAATTCAATAATTGAACAAGTACATATCTTTCGTAACAAGCATCTTGAGTATGCAAGAGTTTATATATTTGAACAATCTTTAACAAACAACTCTAATTCAAATATTGTAGGTACCGGCGGAACACCATTTATGAAATACTTAGATAAGCATTTACAAGAAACTGTTCCAAGTAATGATTAAAAAACTAGGCATTCCTAAAGAAGTTAAAAAAGACGAAGGAAGGGTTAGCTTAATACCCGAACATATAACACAATTTACTGGTCAAGCCGATATTTTCGTAGAATCTAATGCGGGTCTTAGTTCAGGATTTACTGATGAAGAATATGTAAAAGCGGGAGCAAAAATCGTAAATACAGCAGATGAGTTATACGAAATTTCTGAGATAATTTGTAAAGTTAAAGAACCTCAAGAAGAGGAGTTCAACAGAATTAAATCCGATCATGTTTTATTTGGCTATTTACATTTAGCTTCAAATCTAATGCTAACTAAAAAACTTTTAGAGCTGAAAGTAACTGGTATTGCCACTGAGATGATTAAAGAGGAAGATGAATATCCATTATTAATTCCAATGTCTAAAATTGCAGGAAATCTTGCAGTTCAAAAAGGTATGCAATTTTTAGAATTTAATTCTGGGGGTAAAGGATTACTTCTATCTTCGATAAGTAGTAAACAAAATGGAACTGTGACTGTAGTAGGTTGTGGAATAGTAGGTCAAAGTTCAATTAAAAAATCAATACAAATTGGAGCAAAAGTAAATGCTATTGATATTAAGGGTGAAACTTTAGAAAGTCTTAAAAAAACCTATGGTGATAAAATAAATACTTACCTGAGTAATACCCAAGAAGCCACTAAAGCAATAAGAGATGCAGATTTATTAATCGGTGCCGTATTAGTTCCAGGTAAAAGACCTCCAGTTGTTATAACAAATGAAGATCTTTCTCATATGCAAAAAGGGTCAGTTGTTATTGATGTTGCAATTGACCAAGGAGGCTGTGTCGAAGGTGTTGCTTCAAACTCACATTCTGAACCATATGAAAATAGAAATGGAATTATATTATCAGCTATTGCCAATCTCCCTGGAGCTGTTCCTAAAACATCTTCAATTGAACTTTCTAATTCATTACAGAATTATGTGGGGCATTTGCTTGAAGAAGATTGGTTTGAGAAGTATAGAAATAATCCAAATTTAAATAGTTCACTACAACTTTACAATGGATTATTACTTTCTGAGGAAGTTGCTGAAAGTTTAAGTCTTACTTTATCTAAGTTAATTTAGGCTTCCAAGGCTTACGATTGTTAAAAAATTTCTGGATCTCTTCTGAATATTTGAGGCTGAAATCAATCTTGTCTAAACCATTCAAAATTCTGTTTTGTGAAAATTCATCTAATTGAAAATTAAACTCTAAATTTTTGCACCTAACAGATTTGTTTTCTACTGAAATTTCAATATTACATTTAGGATCTTCTTCGATTTGTTCAAACAAATAATCAACATTTTGCTTTGTAGTTTCAATAGGGATTAAACCTATATTTATAGAATTTAACCTAAATATGTCTGCAAATTTTGTTGATATAATTGCATCGAAACCCCAATCTTGTAAACCCCATGGTGCATGTTCTCTTGAAGATCCTGTCCCAAAATTATCTCCTGCTATCAAAACTTTTGCATCTCGATATTTTTCATTGTTTAATACAAATGAAGGATCTTTTTTCCAGTCAAAAAATAAAAATTCACCATATCCAGTCCTTTCAACTCTTTTTAAAAATTGTTTTGGCATAATTTGATCTGTATCAACATTTGACATGGCTAGAGGAAGCATTGTTGATTTAAAAGTATTGATTTTTTTCATTTAAATATTTCTTATGTCAATAAAATGTCCATGTATCGCAGCTGCAGCAGCCATAACAGGGCTTACTAAGTGAGTTCTGCCACCGACACCTTGTCTTCCTTCATAATTTCGATTAGATGTTGAAGCACATCTTTCTCCAGGCAAAAGAATATCAGGATTCATACCAAGACACATTGAGCATCCCGCCTCTCTCCAATCAAAACCAGCATCAATAAAAATCTTGTCTAATCCTTCATCTTCAGCCTGTTTTTTAACTACTGTAGAGCCGGGCACGACCATAGCATTTATGTTTTGAAAAACCTTCTTTCCTTTTACAATCTCAGCAGCTGCTCTTAAATCTTCTATTCTGCCATTTGTACAGCTACCTATAAACACTCTGTCTAAAGAAATTTCATTTATTTTTTGACCAGGTTTTAAATCCATATATTCTAGAGCTCTCTTAGCTGCTTCTTGCTCACTTTCATTTTCAAAATCATCAGGTTTTGGAATTACATCATTTACAAAAATAATTTGTGATGGATTAGTACCCCAAGATATAGAAGGTTCTATCTCTGACGCATCAATAATTATTGTTTTATCAAAAATTGCATCTATATCTGAATATAATTCTGACCATTCAGATATTGCATCATCCCAATCCTCATATTTAGGAGCGTAGTTTTTGTTTTTAAGATAATTAAAAGTAATTTCGTCTGGTGCAATCATTCCAGCTCTCGCTCCGCCTTCTATACTCATATTGCATATAGTCATTCGATTTTCCATACTCATATTTTTTATTGCTTCACCCGTGTATTCGATTACATGACCCGCACCACCTCCAGTACCAATTTTTCTTATAATTCCAAGTATTAAATCCTTAGGACCAACTCCTTTGGATAACATTCCAGTAACTTCGACTTTCATCGTTTTTGGTTTTTCCATAGCAAGAGTTTGGGTTGCAAGAACATGCTCCACTTCAGAAGTTCCTATACCAAATGCAAGTGCACCAAACGCACCATGGGTAGCTGTATGACTATCTCCACAGACTATTGTCATTCCAGGTTGTGTTAATCCTTGTTCCGGACCAATCACATGGACAATTCCTTGTCTAGGGTCATTAATACCAAAAAGTGTTACCCCAAATTCTTTGCAATTATTATCTAAAGCATCAATCTGAATTTTTGAGAGCGGATCTTTGATTCCTAAAACTCTATTTGAAGTAGGTACACCATGGTCTACAGTTGCAAGGGTTAATTCAGGATGCTTAACTTTTCTACCAGCAATTCTTAAGCTATCAAAAGCTTGAGGTGATGTTACTTCATGAACTAAATGTAAATCTATAAATACTAAATTTGTACTTTCATCTACAGAAGCAACTAAATGATTTTCCCAAATTTTTTCAAAAAGTGTTTTTGACATCTCTAAATTTCTATCTTAATCTTCAGAAATTTGATTTAAAGCATTATTTTTCGTTTTATCAATCAGATTTTGTGAAAGAAGTTTTAATGCAGTCAAGAAAATAACCAGCATAAAAATACCTGCTAATAAAAAAGGAATTCTAAGTGCAAATTCTCTGCTGAAGTTAGATTCTGTTAACTTGACAATTGTACCACCGACAAAAGCACCAATTGGCGTTAGGCCCAATGCAAGCAATCTGTAAACACTATTAACCCTTCCTAATAAAATATCAGGAATTATGGATTGTCTTATTGATACCGCTTGAACATTCCAAATGATCGACCCAAAACTTGTTAACCCAAAAGCAAATGCAACTAGAAAAGCATTTTTTGTTGTATAAGGTAAAAACATTCCAATAGAAAACAAAAACATTCCAATTAATAAAGTTTTCGATTCCTTTAGTTGATTATTAATTTTATCGGCAAAGTAGCTTCCCAATACCCCACCTAATGCAGACCCGTAAGCTAAAAATGCATATTGAACAGAATTTAAATTAAGAATTTCTTGGGCAAATAAAACCATAATTGGATACTGCATTGCTCCAAGAAAATTAGCTAAACCAGTATAAGCTGCTAATCGTTTTAGAAGAGTTTGAGATTTTAACCACTTAATACCATCTTTAATCATTGGAATTGTTTTCTGTTCAGAATTAGTAAGATCTTCCCTTTTAAAATTTCCTTTAATTTTAAAAATAAAAAATGAAGAAAATATTAGTAGAATCGTATCTGCAACAAAAGGGGTAATTAGAGATATTCCAATTAAAAAACCTGCAATAGGTGCACCCAAAAAATTATTACTTACTAATTCTATTCCAAACAATCTACCATTTGCTTTTTGTAAGTTCTCTTTATCTACAATTTGAGGAAGAAAAGATTGTGCAGCATTGTCTCTAGTAACCTCTAATACTCCAAATATTAAAGCTAAAATGTAAGAAATTGTAATTATCAAAAACTTAGATTTAAACTCAGGTTCTACAATCTGTACTGATTTTGGGATTAAATCAAGATTTAAATATATTACTAAAATGTAAAAACCTGATAAAACTATTTGAGCAACTCGAGTAAAAATTAAAATTGATTTTCTATTAAATCTATCGGCTATTACTCCAGCAAATAGTACAAATATTAAATGAGGTAATGTACTACATACGATGATAAATGAAATAAGCTGAGGGTCTCTAGTGATTAGTGAAAACAACCAAGGATAAGCAAAACCTGCTATTCCGTCTGCAAGATTACTAAATGCAGAAGCAGAAATAAGAAAATTGAAATTTGATTTTGATTTTTCATTCATTTATATAACTTATCATTTATATTATCTAGATATAAAATAAATTCTTATGGAAACAATAATTGAAAATTTTCTTGAAATTTCTGTAATTTTAGTAGCTGCAAAAGTTGGTGCTGAGATTATGAGAAGAATACATCAGCCTGCTGTTATAGGAGAATTGTTTGCTGGAGTAATTATAGGATATTATGGTCTTGGTTTACTACCTCATGCACAACCGGGCGATGTGTTTTCAACACTTGCTGAAATTGGTGTAGTTTTATTACTTTTTGAAGTTGGCTTAGAAACAAAATTAGATGAGTTTATTCAGCTAGGTTCAACTTCTATTTTTGTTGCGTTAATTGGAGTTATAGCTCCATTTGCTTTTGGTTTTGGAGCAATTTACGCTTTAAACCTTGGCAATGAATATCAGTTTGAAGTAGCTTTGTTCGTAGGTGCTGCAATGACGGCTACCTCAGTAGGTATAACCGCTAGAGTTTTTGGAGACCTTGGAGCATTAAAATCTAAAGAAGCTAAAACAATCATTGGAGCAGCTGTGGTTGATGACATACTTGGATTATTAATCTTAACGGTTGTAGCTGGTTTATTAGGTAGCGGAGGTGCTTTATCAGGTATTGATTTACTATTTATAAGTGGTAAGGCTATTGGCTTTTTATTAGTAGTTGTTTTACTAGGTAGGAAGCTCTCTCCAAAAATATTTAATGCTTTTGTCAAAATACCTTCGGCAGGCACTTTCGTAACAGGCAGTTTTATTTTTGCAACATTACTTGGAGCTGCTGCACACTTTGTAGGATTACATCCTATAGTTGGAGCATTTGCAGGCGGAGTTGTGGCAGGTGAATCTGGAATGACTCACAGAATAAGAGAAGAGTTGAAACCACTTAATTATTTATTAGTTCCAATATTTTTTGTTTATATAGGTTCTGAAGTGAATATAAAAGTACTTGCCTCACTAGACATATTTTTATACGGAGCAGTGGTTAGCTTGTTAGCATTTGTAGGAAAATACTTATCCGCATTAGGAGCTCTAGGAAAAGGAATGAACACATCAATTATTGGTATAGGAATGGTACCCAGAGGTGAAGTTGGATTAATTTTTGTGGCTGTTGCTGCAACTACACTTTCATCAGTTATATCTGAGGAAATAATTTCTATAATTATATGGATGGTTATAAATACAACTGTTATCGCTCCAATTTTACTAAACAGAATTCTTAAAAAAGTTCCTCTTGATCAACGTGATAATGACGAACGTTTTAATAGTCCGGTAGTTGAGTAAATTCAATACAAAAGTCATTTTTTTTATTATTATTAATTTGTTGAAAAAGGGGAAAAATTAATGTTATTTAACTTTCGAGGATCAATTATTGCTGCATTTTTAGGACTTGCTTTAGCAGCATATTTTGCAAAAAAGATTTTATCTATAGAAGTAACAGACGAAAAAGTAAAAAGTTTATCTGATGCAATCAGAAAAGGTTCAATGGCATTTCTTAAACGGCAATATTCTTGGGTCAGTGTTTTTGTAGTTGTTCTAGCAGTTTTAATTTCTACTTTAACTGATTGGGGTTATCCCTGGGGATCCGTAGCATTTGTTGGTGGAGCGCTTTTTTCTTCTTTAGCAGGTTTTATCGGAATGAGAATAGCTACCGCAGCAAATGGGAGAACTACTGAAGCTGCTAGAGACGGAGGTACATTAAAAGCTCTTCCAGTAGCATTTAGGGGCGGAGCTGTCATGGGATTTTCAGTAGCTGGATTAGGACTTTTAGGAGTTGCACTCGGCTATTGGATATTCATTGATGTTATGGACCTAAAAAATGGATATGATATTTTGGCTGCAATAGGTCTTGGAGGTTCCTCAATTGCATTATTTGCAAGGGTAGGTGGCGGAATTTACACTAAAGCAGCTGATGTAGGTGCTGACTTAGTAGGTAAAGTTGAAGCAGGAATTCCTGAGGATGATCCAAGAAACCCAGCAACAATTGCTGATAATGTAGGTGATAATGTTGGCGATGTAGCTGGAATGGGTGCAGACTTATTTGAAAGCTATGTTGGTTCTTTAGTCGCTCCTCTAGCATATGCAGCAATTGTATTTAGCAATCAAGAAGTACTTCCATCTTTATTATTTTTTCCAATGGCCGTGGGCACAATTGGAATGCTTGCATCCATTGTTTCATCATTTTTAGTAGTTCCTAAAGAAGGTAAGTTAGCTCAAGCTTTACATAGAGGAACTTATTCTGCGGCTTTTTTAACAGCCGTTGGAGTATATTTTCTTTCTTCTGCCATGTTTTCTGACTACACAGAAAATTCTGTAGGTTTATTTATTTCAGTTATAGTTGGACTTTTAGTTGGTATCCTCGTTGGACAAATATCAGAGTGGTTTACATCCGATCATTATTCAATTGTAAAGAATATTGCAGATCAAGCTAAAACTGGCCCTGCAACTGTTGTTCTTTCTGGAATAGCAGAAGGTATGAGGTCAGCAGCTTTTTCAGTAGTAGTTGTCGTATTAGGTGTAGGTGGCGCGTATGCTTCTGGAGATTGGGCATTAGGTGAAGGTGGAGGAATTTATGGCGTGGCTATTGCTGCTATCGGAGTTCTTGCAACACTAGGTATCACGGTTGCTGTTGATGCCTACGGTCCAATTGCTGATAATGCAGGCGGAATTGCTGAAATGGCCCATCTTGCCCCTGAAGTACGTAAAGCTACTGACGAATTAGATTCGTTAGGAAATACTACTGCTGCTATTGCAAAAGGTTTTGCAATTGGATCAGCAGCAGTTACTTCTTTAGCCCTATTTTCTGCATTTGTTCAAAGTGCAGGTTTGAGTGAAATTGGATTAAATTTAACTAAAGTTGAAGTTACTGCTGGACTTTTTCTAGGGGGTATGTTTCCATTTTTATTTGCTGCTATGACAATTAATGCAGTTGGTCGGGCAGCTTTTAAAATGATTGAAGAAGTTAGAAGACAGTTCAGAGAAATTCCTGGATTAAGAGAAGGAAAAGAAGGAGTAGTCCCTGAATACGAAGAGTGTGTAGATATTGCTACTACTGCAGCTTTAAAAGAAATGTTATTACCTGGTGGATTAGCAATTGTCCTTCCATTAGTAATTGGTTTTTGGAATAAAGAGGCATTAGGTGGATTTCTAGCTGGAGCTCTAGTAACTGGATTTTTATTAGCGATCTTTATGGCTAACTCAGGTGGAGCATGGGATAACGCCAAAAAATATATTGAAGCTGGAGGTGGCGCAGGTAAAGGCTCTGATGAGCACAAAGCTGCTGTTATAGGTGATACAATTGGAGACCCATTTAAAGACACATCTGGTCCAGCAATGAATATCGTTATAAAGGTTATGACAATAGTCAGTTTAATTTTTGCCTCTGCTTTTTAAGTATTAGTGAAGACTCTTCACTTAATTAGACATGGTCAAACAAAAGAAAATTTACAAAAAATTTGGCAAGGTCATAGTGAAACTTCTTTAGATTCAACTGGTTTAAAACAAGCAGTTCAATCATCTAATAGACTAAACAACTTCTCCAAAGTTTTTAGTTCAGATCTTAAAAGAGCTTTAGATACGGCCCATAAATTCTCAAACAGCATTGAGAAAAGAAAACAATTGAGAGAAGTTGATGTTGGAAATTTTGCGGGCGAGAAAGTTTCAGAAACTTATACTAACAATCGGTCCATTTTTGATTCTTTAGCGGATGATTCATTTGTTTTTCCAAATGGAGAATCAATGAAAAATTTTAGAGAAAGAGTTCATCTTGAACTAGATTATTTATTTTCAAAAACAAAAGAAAACGAAATTTCATTAGCTGTAACTCATGGTTTTTTTATTGGTACTGCAATTGGTTTAACTTTAGGCTTTAAAGAGTTCCCATATCCAGTCGGAAATATTAGAAATACTTCTATTTCTACAATTATTGAAAGAGATGGTCTTAGGCAAGTTAATAAATTTAATGATGCTATCCATCTCGATAATTTGTATGATTTTCCAATTCATTTATTTAACTCTCAATTAACGTTTATGAGGCATGCACAAACTGATTCAAACACTAAAGGAATTTGGCAAGGTAAAATTGATAATCCAATAAATAATTTTGGAATAAGAGAGGCAAATAAATTAAACAAAAAAATATCAATTTATGATGAATATATCTCATCTCCACTTAAAAGAACTCAGCAAACATTAAATTTAGTAACAAAAAATAATTTTCAATTATCTAGTTCACTGGTCGAGATTGATTTAGGTAATTGGGAAGGGATGACTACATCACAAATACTCGAGAACAATAAAGATGAATTTATTAATGCACTTTTTTTGAACCATAAATCAAAATATGGGGAAAATGGAGAATCTTTATATCAAGTCGGGGTTAGAGTTGAAAAATTACTTAATCAGTTTAAAAATAAAAATGTGTTTATCTCATCGCATGGTGGGACTATAAAAGCTGGTATAACAAAGCTATTAAAACTTCCTAACGATAAAGCAGCATCTGGATTTACTATTCCCAATAATTTAGGTATCTCAACTTTGATAAATCAAAATAATCAATACCAACTATGGTCCTATAATGTAGGAGAAATTGGATATGAGAATTTTACTTATAACAAATGATATAACTCCAAAAAAAGGAGGTATATCAACATATATAAATTCACTAATAGAAAATATGAAAAGTGAAGTTATTATATATTCTCCAAAATGGGCAGACAATAATCCTGAAACAAAATCATCAAAAGGATTTATTTATCCGAATAAAAAAACATACAATGAGATAAATAAAATAATTAATACAAAGAATATAAATGTTATTCTTCATGCTTCTAGCAATCCACAGTTTTTAATGATTAAGAAATTAAAAATTTACAATTTACCACAATATATGATTGTTCACGGTGCGGAATTTAACATTGTTAGAAGTATTCCATTTTTAAATAGAGTTTTAAAAAATAATCTGAATGATTTAGAAAAAATATTTACTGTAAGTTACTACACGGCAAGGAAGTTAAGAACTATTGTAGATTCTGAAATTGAAATAGTTAAAGCTGGCATAGACAAAATTGATTTTGAAAAAGATTACAAACAAAAAGACGTGTTGACCGTAGGAGTGAGTAGTAGATTTGTACCTAGAAAAAAAATTGACTGGGTTATCGACTCAGTATCAGATTTAGTTGATGAAGGCAGGAGAGTAGAATTAAAGATATTTGGTTTTGGAAAACAAGAAAGTTTTTTAAGGAAATTAGCAAAGCTTTCATCAGCAAAAATTAGTTTTTATTCAGATAAGAATCATGACTCTTTGGAAGAATTTTATAAATCCCTAGATGTTTTTGTTATGCCTTCAAAATCACGATACTTTGGAAGAGAATTTGAAGGTTTAGGATTAGTTTATTTGGAAGCTGCTAGTTATGGCCTTCCTGTTTTAGTAGGTTCATCAGGCGGTTCATTCGAAACTATAATACCTGGGAAAACAGGATTTATAGTTTCTTCAAGAAAAGATATCTCTGATGCACTTAATTTTTTCATCGATAATCCTGAAAAAATAAAAGAATTTGGCAATGCTTCAAAGGAATTCGTTAAAAGAGAATTTAGTTGGGATAGAGTTTCAGAATCAATTGAGAAAGTTTTGAATCTTAAAAATTAATTTTCCAGATCACCGAATAAATTTAAAATTTCCTCACTAGTAATAGTTAAAGCATGCCTTGGAGTTTCTAAAGGTTTGTTTTTCTTGTCTATCAATATCTTGTTAATTAAATTTTGTTTTGTCGCGTCCTCAGCTTTCATTCTAAATCTACCTCTATAGAAAACTATTTCCAAGGCTTTAGAAAGCAAGACCAAAGTTTCTTTATTCAATGTTTTAATTCGCTTTTCTTCTAATTTATAATGTTCTGCTATTGAATTTATAATTTCATCTTTAGATTGAGTTTTAGATATTTTTAAATTTTCTCCACCTAGGTAATTTGATATATTTTTGTACTTTTCATCATCTAAAATTTCTATCAACTCCTCTTTGTTTAAAGAATTTAGATGTTCTAAATTAAAAACTTTTCTATCTCTTTGTTTTATTGCATACCCACCATAAGGTCCTACAGCAGTTAAATATGACCATTCTCCAGATGTAGTTACTAGTCTTGGATTCTTAGTAGAAAGTGAAAATCTATTTATAGAATCTTCAATACTTAAATTATTAGGATCTTCATCTTCAAAAATAGGACCAATTAAGTTTTTATATTTACACTTTGATTGCTTAATTCCTTTAGTTTTTTCACCGTGTTGCAAATAGAAGCTTCCATTGGGACCTAATTTAATATAAATTTCAGTTTTGCATTCAGGACAATCGCCAACAGATCTCTCTTTTTTTAAACTTTTTTCTTGCTGCACTTCTAATTCATCAATATAATTTTTTGTTAATTCTTCAATAGTAATGTCAGGTGGCAGCCCAACCTTAAAGCCATCATCTCTTAGCAAGTATGGATATGGTGTTTTTTCAACTATCCTCCCTGTTTTGATTACATACCTTGACTCAAAAGGAAGATTGACAGTTGTTAAAACAGCAGGGTCCTGAGTTCCGTATTCGTTAATATGGTATGTTATTGACTCATAAGATTTTTCTAAGAAATTAATTTTTGAATCTTCTGGATTTGAACTATCTAGGATTTTGTCTAATTCATCTTCCATTTCTTTTGAAAATTCAAAATCAATATATTGGTTAAAGAAAGGCTTCATAAAATTATTAATTAATGCCATAGCCAATGCTCTAGGTTTTAAGTTTGATTCGGAATTAATAAATACTGAGGTGATGCTGTCAATAATCGAGACATATGTTGATGGACGACCTATACCGAGTTCTTCCATCTTATTAATAAGTGAAGTTGAAGAATACCTGTTTGGGGGTGAAGTAAATTTTTCTTCGATTTCACATCTTTCTATAGTTAGATTTTGACCTTCAATTAGGTCAGGTAGTTCTTGACTTAAATCGTTATCATATTTTAATTGATCTCTATATCCTCCAAACTCCCAGGTAGTACCTGAAATTCCTAATATTATTAATCCAAACTCTTCGTCAGAAATTTGAATTTCAATAGTTTTGGTATAACCATTAGCATCAGACATTTGGGAAGCGATTGTAGTGTTAAAAATTAATGAATATAGTTTAAATTCGTCAGTATCACTATTATATTTATTTTCAAGTTGTTGAGGAGTAGTAAATATTTCACCTGAAGGTCTAATTGCTTCATGAGCAGCTTGAGCATTTTGATTATCTCCATATAAGTTTGGGTTTTCTGGAAGATATTGATCAGAAAAGTTTTCAGCTATATACTTTCTTGAGGCATTTATTGCTACATCTGAAAGTCTAATTGAATCGGTTCTCATGTATGTAATTAAACCTTCTTGATAAAGTTTTTGAGCTATACCCATTGTCTTTCCAGGCTGAAAACCTAGAGCGCTTCTTGCTGCTGATTGTAAAGTGGTTGTCTTAAATGGTTTTGGCGGGCGAGAAGTTCTTGGAGTACTTTTAATTTTTGAAACTTTAGAATCTAAATTGCTGAGCTTTGATTTTAAATTATCAATTTGGCTCTGCTCTAAATAGTATCTTTCTGCACTTATTCTTTCTCCTTTATTATTAAAATCAGAAGAGGAAGCAACTTTTAAACTGTTAATTTTTTTTACTGTTGCTTCGAATTGATACCCACCACTATTACAAATTGAAGATATGTCAAAGTATCTTGATTTTACAAACTTTATTCTTTCTTCTTCTCTTTCAACAATTAGTCTTATTGCTGGACCCTGCACTCTCCCCGTAGAGATAAATGCTCCACCCAAGTCTCTAACTTTTGGTGAAATCTCGTACCCTATCATTCGATCTAGTGTTCTTCTAGCTTCATAAGATTTAAACTTTCCTATGTTAATAGTTTCAGGATTATCAATTGCTTTCTTTACTGCAGATTCTGTTATTTCATTGAATTTAATTCTTTTTGGTTCAAATTTAAGATTTAAAATTTCTTTTAGATGATATGCAATAGCCTCACCTTCTCTGTCGTCATCAGTTGCTAAATAAACATCCGGCGCATCTTTTGCTAATTTTTTTAGTTCATTAACAATTTTTCTTCTATCTTCAGGTACTACGTAAATATTTTCAAAATTTCCAGGTTTCACTGCACCCCACAAAATATTCCCATTCATATATTGATTAGGGATTGATTTAGAATTTCTTGGTAAATCCCTTATATGACCAACACTTGACTTGACATTATATTCAGTCCCTAAAATTTTAGAAATAGTTTTTACCTTTGTTGGGGACTCAACAATAACTAATGGTTTTGACATGTCTTTATTGATAACATTATTTTTGTTAAATGTACAGTATTTAAAAAAAAAGTCTTGTCATTTGTAAGAGTTATTAGGATTATTGTAGGAATGAATTCAGTAAAAATATTTTCAAAATCACAATTTTCGATTCTTTGGTGGTCTGGCACACTTTCAAGTTTTGGAGATTGGGGAACTTTATTTGCTTCAGTTGCTCTGGCAAGTTACTTTGGTTCAAAAAATGGAAACTCAGAAATTACTGCAGTAATCCCTGTAATAGCTCGTATAATTCCAGCTTTACTTTCAACTTTTGCTGGTTTACTAGCAGATCGATTTAATAAAAAAAACATAATGCTTTTATGCGATAGTGTACGAATGTTGGTCGTTGTTCTATTATTTTTTGCGGAATCACTATTACAACTTTTCATAATAAATTTTGTTTCAGAGATATTTTCATTAATAAGACAACCATCAAGAGAAGCTGTAGTTCCAGAAGTTGTAAAAGATGAATATTTAGTCAAGGCAAACTCATTTTTTGCAATTGGAACTTATGCTACATTGCCTTTAGCATCTTTACTATTTGGTTTTTTATCAGATTCTTTTTACTTCCAATCTTTAATTAAGATAGGAAATAATTGGAATGGTTCAATTATTTTCTTGATTGATGCTTTAACTTTTCTGTTATCAATTATTTTGTTATTATTTTTAAAAAGTTCACAAAACAAATTTCAAAGTAAGAAAAATCAACCAGTATTAAAAGGCTTAACTATTGGTATAAAATATTTTTTGAATAATTCAGAGTTAAAAACAGTATCTACATCAATATCAATCAGCCTATTAGGAGCAGGGGCTTTGTTTGTTCTTGGCAATTCTTACTTAACTCAAACTTTACAATTTACTCAAAGTTCCTATGGTTTTATGATTGCTTCCTTTGGTTTTGGAGTAGTTTTTACGATGGTAATTTTAAGTTATTTCGTAACAAGTTTCAGCAGGGTGCCGTTTTTTATTGGTATTAGTATGACAATAACTGGTTTATCTTTGATATTTAGTTTTTCGTCATATGAATTTTCAACAATTTTATTTTTTATTTTTATTGCGGGTATAGGTTCAGGAACAATTTATATTTTAACTTTAAGTTACTTACAAAGCACTACCTCGCAAGAGCTTAGAGGGAGAGTGTTTGGAAATTTTTATTCTATTGCAAGAATCTCATTATTAATCTCCGTATTTTTATCAGGATTTTTAGCAAACATTGCAAAAGATATTTTTAAATTTGATGGAGTACTATTTGTTTTAAGGGCAAGTGCATTGCTTATATTAGTTACAGGAATTTATACATTTTTTAATGGATACAAAAATTTAGTACAAGAATTTGGATTTGAAAATTCTAATTTTAACAAGTTAAGATTAAATCTTAATAATGAAGAGGATCAGCCATGATGAAAAATGATTACATAGCTTTTGAAGGAATTGACGGTTGTGGTAAATCCACTCTTGCTGAAAAACTTTCTGTACAACTAAGTGAGTCTGGTGTTGAGAATATTTTAGTACGAGAACCAGGGGGAACTAAAGTTGGTGAAGGTATAAGAAATTTATTATTAAGCCATGATTATGTAGTCTCTGAATTTACAGAAGCTTTATTGTTTGCAGCTCAAAGATCGCAGTTAATAAATGAAGTTGTTCAACCAAGTATTAATAAAAATATAAAAATTATTTCTGATAGATCAGCATATTCTTCTGTTGCATACCAAGGTGTTGGTAGAGGACTCGGCTTTGAAAAGATTTTTCAATTAAATGACTTAGCAATAAATTCATTTTGGCCACATAAAGTTATTTTGTTGGATATTAACCCAGAGATTGCACTAAAAAGACAATCTTTAGCGGACAGAATTGGTTCAGATAGACTTGAATTTTTTGAAAAAGTAAGAGAAGGTTATCTTGAAATAGCAAACAAAAATAGTGATAATTTTCTTATTCTTAATGGCGAATCTTCAATTGAACATAATTTATCTGAAATTAATTTCTGGTTAAATTTTGACAATTCTTAATAATCAATTATTGCAAGAGGCAAAAAAACCTTTCCATGCCTATTTACTCTATTCCAACTCAGCAAATTATTTAATTGACCAAGCACAGAAATTTTCTAGTTTAATTTTGTTTCAGAATTTAGAAAAAATTCAACATCCAGATATTAGGTTAATTGAATCAGAAAATTTGAATACTATTGGAATAGAGGACATAAGAGATATTATAAGTAATGATTCTTTAGTTCCGATAGAAGGAAAGTACAAAATAATTATTATTCCTCCATTTAAATCTCTTACAGAGGAAGCCTCCAATGCTCTTCTAAAAACTATTGAAGAGCCATCTAGTTCAAGTATTTTTATTATTTTATCCTCCGGAAATTTTTGGTCTCACGGAAAAGCAGAAACTGAAAATTTTATCTTAACGACTATAAAAAGTCGGTGTAGGACTTTATTTTTAAATTCGGATATAGAAATAAAATATGATTTTTCAGAAGATGATCTTTTAACTTTTTATGACAATGAAATATTTACTAAAAAGAATTTAAATGAAGAATTAAAGGAGTTAAAAAATTTACTTCAACAACTTAATGATGAATTAGATGATCACTATGTTCAATTGGCTTGTTTTGTTAGGTTAATTGAAATTTGTAAAGATATTATTAAGAAATTACCGGAAGAGGAAAATATTTCTTTAAACTTTTTGATAGTGCAAACTCTTAAATATTTTTCATTTGCTCTTATGGAAAATAAAAAATTTGATAAAAAACTATTTAGATATATAGAAAATATTGAAGATAGTATAAAGCAAATAAGCCTTGGAGCAAGACCATTAATTGTGCTGTCTTCATTATCAGTTGGAGAAATAAATTGAGCGAGATTATATTACTTGGTACAGGGTGTCCAGCACCAAGTCATGAAAGATTTGGCCCCAGCACTTTGATTAGTTCAGAAAATTTAAATTTTTTAATAGATGCAGGATCAGGTGTTACGCAAAGGCTTAGTGAGTGCTCTATTTTACCATCTGAAATTGATTTTATACTTATAACACATTTGCACTCTGATCATATTGTTGATCTTTACCAATTGTTTATATCTGGATGGCACACAGGAAGAGATATTCCATTTAAAATATATGGTCCTAAAGGTATTAAAAAATATTTCGAAACAATTTTAGAGGCATATAAGCAGGAGCTAAATTTAAGAAAAGATTGGGAGGCAAGACCAAATATGGACGGTCTTACATATGAGATTTTTGAAATAGATACAAAATCTTTAATTTATATAAATGACATTGAGATAACACCAATTGAAGTTAATCACTTACCTGTAGAGCCAGCTTTTGGTTATAAAATAACAATTAATAAAACAAAAACTTTTGTTTATTCGGGAGACACTTCATATTCAAAAAATTTGGAAGATGCATCTAACAATGTAGATTTATTAATTCATGAACTTTATGCGGGATTAACTTTTCATCCAGAAAGAATGTCTAAAGAAACATTAGAGAATGTTAAAGCGTATCATTCAACCCCTGAACAAGTGGGAAAGTTAGCCAGTAAAGCTAGTGTAAAAAAACTTATTTTAAATCACTTTGTTCCACCAGTATTTGATGAAAAAGTAGTTTTAAATAAAATCCAAGAATTCTATAAGGGTGAAGTTACTCTTGGCACAGATTTATTAAAGATAGAGCTATAAATAAATTAAGTTTTATCCGGTTCATCAATTATGTATTATTAAAATATGAAAGCACCAGTTGTACCTAGCTTGCCTTATATTGGTCACTCAGTTCAGTTTCAAAATAATGCTCTTAAATTAACTAAAAAAGTTCAAAAAAAATATGGCGATGTTTTTCAAATATCTTTGCTAAATGAAAGAGTATTGACTTTTTTAACCCCAAATTCCACCAAGGAAATTTTCTTAGACAAAAACAATATTTTTTCTTCTAAAAAAGGTTGGGAGTTTTCGTTAGGTAAAACATTTGAAAACGGAGTAATGCTTCGTGATTTTGAAGATCATAAATATCATAGATCTTTACTACAAGAGTCATTTCGACATGATGCTATAGAAAATTATTTATATATAATTCAAGACTCGATTGATGACTGGTTAGAAAACTTAAAAACTCGGAAAGAATTATATTTATACTCTTCTATCAAACAGCTAATGTTCGATATCTCTTTAGATTTATTTTTTCAAAATGTTAACAATGAAGATTCACATTTATTAAATAAAATGTTTAGCGATTCTATTTCTTCTGCTACTTCAGTTGTTAGATCACCTTTACCATTTACAAAATTAAAAAAAGGCTTAAAGGCAAGAAAATATTTACTTAATTATTTTGAAAAAAAAGCAATGGAGGTTGTACAAAAAGAAAAAAATACAATTTTTGAAGAACTTGTATTAACAAATAAAGAAGTCTCCGGTTTATCAAATTTTGAAATTGCAGAGCACATGATTTTTTTATTATTAGCTGCTCACGATACAACTACTATTACTTTAACTAACTCAATATATAACCTTGCTAAGGAAAGTTTTCTTGTTGAAGAATTAAGAAATGAAGCACAGAACACTGATGTGTTAAAAATTGCTGACCTTAAGAATGGACTATTTGCTGAATCTATTTTTAAAGAATCAATTAGGTTATACCCACCAGTTCCATTTTCACTTCGTTGTGCTGTTGAAGAAACTACTGTTGAAAATTACTCAGTACTTAAAGATCAATATATTGCAGTTAGTCCTTTACTTCTTCATCACGATGAAAGATATTGGAGTAATCCTGAGAAATTTGACCCAAAAAGATTTATTGATGTTGAACAAAACAATGAATCATATTTTCCTTTTGCTGGAGGTGCGCACACATGTTTAGGTAAATTTCTTGCAAGTTATATATTCAAAAATGTAGTTTATAAATTTGTGCAAACATATCCAAATTTTGAAATTGAAAGTGAATTGAATATTAGACCTACACCAATTCCACACCCTGTTAAAGATGTACTCCTAAAAATAAAAAATTAGTCAATAGACTTCCACAAGTGTAAAGAAGCGATTGTTTTAAATGGACTCCAGATTTTTGAATAATTTTCAAAATCATTTAAATTTGCGTTTTTTTGAACCATATTAGTTTCAATCATTACTGACCTAAGAGCAGCATCACCTGAAGAAAAAACATTTATATTTCTAACAGCAAACATTTCGAACATTTCTACACTCCATCTACCTATACCAAATAGTTTTAATAATTCAGCCTCTCTTTCTTTTTGATCAAGTGTATAGATTCTTTCTATAACTTTATGATGCAAAAAATAATTCGTAACTTCTTTAACAGATCTCGCTTTATTTGTGCTCAATCCAAGTGCTTTTATTTCGTTTACGTTCAAATTCTTAAATGAATTTATTTCAAACTGCTTTTTATTAAATAAATTTAAGATATTATTTTTAATGCCATCTGCTGCCTTGGTTGAAATAAATTGTGAAATTATTATCCCTATCAAATTATTAAAAGGGTCTTGTTTTTTTCTTGAAAAACTTATTGATCCGTTTTTTCTTATAATTTTTGCTAAATTTTTATCTTTCGAAATTAAATAAAGTTCTTTTTTTGTAAAAGGTTTTGTGTTCATTAGATAGCAATTTTTGAGAGCTTTTTTAAATTAAGTAATAAATATATACTTACGATTATTCCTATAAGAGACAATCCTTTATATCCAATTACTATATAACTTAAGCCAAGGGTGGAGTGCGCAACAAAGCTCCCAACGAAAACAAAAGAATCGCTTTTTATATTAAGGGGTGTTTTATATTTAATTGTAAATTTAGAAATAGCATCGCTTAAAGCTACATAATTAAAATTCCAACCTAAACCTAACAGATATAGGCCTATTTTTAAAAATAGAGGACTTGAGTTCAAAAAAGTTAAACAGCAACTCAAAAGTAATATTCCCGAACCAATAAAAGTAAAATTTCTATAACCATTTCTATCAACGAGCTTTCCTAAAATAGGAGATAATAGAAACATTCCAAGCGTGTGGTAACTTATAATTACTCCGACCAACTGAACACTTTCTCCTATGTCTTTGATATGCAGTGGAGTTGCCGACATAACAACAACCATTACAAAGTGGTTAAGTACTAGGAGTAAGGTCAACAAATTTCCTTCTTTATGACTAGAAGAGTCTTCTGGTTTGAATGTCTCTTTTATTTGAACTTGTCTAAGTATGCTTTTTTTAGAGGTAAATGACATTATTGCTAATCCAGCTAGTGACATTCCAAACATTGCAATTATATATCCAACAATCAAATCTGATCCATAAAGGCTATCAAAAAAATCTGAGTAAGTACCAACTAATCTTGGACCAAAAACCGATCCAAAAACTGAAAACCAAACTGCTAAAGCTAGAGATGTGGCTTTAAATTTTTCGCTTGAAACAAATGATGCTGCGTATCTAGTTTGTAAAGTAGCCGAATGACCAATACCTAATATGAAAGCACCTACCAGAAGTAGAAGGAATGAGTCTAATATTAGACTGTAAAGTGAAATCAAGCCTCCTAACCCCCCAACAAAAAAAGTTATTGATAATGCAACATAACGAGAGTATTTCTTTGATAAAAAATAATAAATTTGAGTCCCAAGTACGCCACCACCTACACCTAGAGCATTAGGAAAGCCAACAAATAGTGGATTATCTGAAACTTCTCGAGCAGCTAAAGCGGTTACAGTAACTGCAGCAATAAAACCTATTGACGAAAATCCAACTGAAATTAAGAGACTTGAAATGTTTTTAATTTCTTTAATCACAAACAAAGATTAGTAAAAGAAATAATTATTTATGTAAATTGAATAATTAATTTAGGTAACTAATATTAAATTACATTTTGAGAGGTTAAGTCCTCAGCAACCTGGAAGGCTATCCAAGGTGCTAAGTTAATGTGGCATTCTGCAAAAAATAGCCTTTCTTCAAAATGAGTTTAAATTATGTTTGGAAGAAATTTAGAGTTATCATTTGAGTTTTTCCCTCCTAGAAATGAGAGGGAGTATGAATCATTTGAAAAATCAGTAATAGAATTATCAGATTTTGATCCCGCATTTGTATCCTTTACTGATGGTGCAGGATTTTCTAAGAATAGAGAAATAATTAGGGCTGTTGAAATTTTTAGGAAATTTTCTCGTTCAGAGATAGTTGCTCACATTACTAGTTGCGATAAAGACAAAACTGATGTAGATAAAATTATTAATACATATTTAGAAAATAGAATTGATTCATTTTTGGTTGTAAGGGGAGATTGTCCGAGAGATGAATTTTTAATGGATATTGATGATTTAGAAAGCACGAATAGTGAATTTGAATATGCAAGTGATTTAATTGCATATTTAAAACAAAATAATATTGATAAAATAGGTTTTGGAACTTTTCCCACAGGCCATCCTGAAGATGATGATATTTATCAAACGATTTCAACATATAAAATAAAAGTCGACCAAGGAGGTTTGTTTTCAGCAACTCAATTATTTTTTGACTCTCAAGAATATTTAAATTTTAGAAAGAAAATACAAGTTCTTGATAATTACGTTCCAACCTATGCAGGCATTATGCCCTTAATAAGTTATGAGCAAGCTATCAGATTTGCAAAAATTTGCGATATAAAACTACCTAAAAAGCTACATGAAGGTTTTCAACAATGTAATTCAAAAGATCAAGAAAGATCTTTTGGAATTAAATATATAACAGAAATGTGTAATGAACTCATTGAAGAAAATGTAGATGGACTTCATTTTTATACACTTAATAGATATAAAGCCTTTAAAGAAATTTATAAAAATCTAGATGAAAAATTTAAAAAATGAAAGAAGGCTAAATGACGAATAAAATAAATATTATTGGATACCCAAGAGTTGGAAAGAATAGAGAATACAAGTGGATTGTAGAAAAGTATTGGAGAGGGGATTCAACGCTCAAAGATGTTTTTGAGGTATCTGACAATCTGATCACTAATAATTGGGAAACTCAATCTAAGAATGGTGCAGATACTGTTTTAGCTGGAGATTTTTCATTTTATGATCAAGTTCTTGACACTGTAACTCATCTTGGAATTCCCCAAAAACGATTTGGTTATACAAATCATGAAAATCTAGAAACATATTTTAAAGCATCAAGAGGTGGAAAGGTTAATGAAAAAGACGAACCCCCACTTGATATGACCAAATGGTTTGATACAAATTATCACTATCTAGTCCCAGAAATTGATTGGTCTCTTGATTTTCAACCTACTATTTATAGATTTAAATATGAATTAGATTTAGCAAAATCTAAGAATTTTAATTGCAGACCTAAGATTATTGGTCCAGCAACTTTACTTACGCTAGCTAAAGAAAAAGGAATAGACGATAACAAACTACAAAAAATTGTTAATGCCTATCTTGAGTTATTTAGAATGCTTGAAGAAATTGGATTCAAAGAAGTCTTACTAGACGAAGGTTGTGTAGGTGTCGGAAATCATATGGTAAATGATGATGCTTTTAGTTCTCTTAAATTATTGATTCAAAAATCTAATTTGAAAATACATCTTTTAGGTTATTTTGGAAAGTATGAAGGTTTTTTAGATGAAATATTAGATTCAAATATTGAGTCTATACATCTAGATCTTTGTTATGAAGGTTTCTCACAAGATGAAATAGTTAATATTTCCTTAAAAAAACACGTTGTGATAGGACTAATAAACGGTAGAACAATATGGAAAAGTAATCTTGATGAGAAGATTTCTAATTTAATTGGGTTAGGAATTGATAACTTTTCAATTTCTAGTTCGTGTTCAATGTTGCATACACCGTATAGTCTTGAAAATGAAGATGGTCTTGATATCAATTTAAAAAATATTTTATCTTTCGCTGAAGAAAAACTAGATGAATTAAGAATCCTCAATTCATCTTTAACAAATAATAATGATTTAAAAGAAATTATGGAATATGAAAGCAAAAGATTAACTGCCGACAAAGCACTAGTTGGAAGAGTTGTAAGTAGTGTTAGGAGTAGAGTTTCTGAATTATCCGATGAAGATTTTATTAGAAGTGAAGATAGAGAAGTTAGATTAGAAAAACAATCCAAAGCGTTAAATATACCTTTGCTACCAACAACAACTATTGGATCTTTTCCTCAAACTCTCAAAACAAGAAATTTGAGAAAGCAATTTAAATCCGGAGAAATTTCTATTGATGAATACAATGATGGCTTAAAACAAATTATTTCTGAAACTATTGAGTTTCAAGAAAATTTAGGAATCGATGTCTTAGTTCATGGTGAAGCTGAAAGAAATGACATGGTTGAATATTTTGGAGAACTACTAGAAGGCTTTGCATTTTCAAAATTTGGTTGGGTCCAAAGTTATGGCAGTAGGTGCGTAAAACCTCCGATTATATTTGGCGATGTTCATAGACCTAAATCAATGACTGTTGATTGGTCAGTTTTTGCTCAGAGCTTAACTAAAAAGAATATGAAAGGAATGTTAACTGGTCCAGTAACGATTCTACAATGGAGTTTTTATAGAGATGATATCTCTAAAAAAGATGTTGCTTATCAAATTGGATTAGCTTTAAGAGACGAAGTAATTGACCTTGAAAAAAATAATATAAAAATAATTCAAATCGATGAACCAGCAATTAGAGAAGGCTTGCCACTTAATTCAAAATATAAAGATGAATATTTAGATTGGGCAGTAAATTCTTTCAAACTTGCATCCTCGGGAGTTGAAACTACTACTCAAATTCATTCACACATGTGCTACTCAGAATTTGATGAAATTTTAGATGCAATCAATGCATTAGATGTTGACGTGCTTTCAATAGAAGCTTCAAGAAGCGGTATGGAACTTGTAAATCCTAATTTAAAAGAAAAATACAGAGGAGCTATCGGTCCAGGAGTTTACGACATTCACTCACCACTTGTACTTCAAGGCGTTGATGCGGAAAATAGGGTTGGAGAACTCATAAATAGCTTAGACTTGAATAAAATTTGGATTAACCCAGATTGTGGTCTTAAAACAAGAGGCTGGCCAGAAGTTAAAGAAAGCTTAACTAATATGGTTGATGCAACGAATAAAGCTAAGGAGAAATTATAAATGGAAAAAATTGCAACCGCTGAAACTGTTTCGCCAGGACATCCTGATAAAATTGCAGATTTTATTTCGGATTCTGTCTTAACTGAAGCTTTAAAGACAAATAAAAAATCAAAAGTTGCTGTTGAGACTTTTCTGACAGGAACCCATGAAGGTGGACTTGTTGTCGTTGGAGGAGAAATTAGTGAAATAGCTGGAATGGATGACGAAAAAATTAACAGCATTGTTAAGTTAGCTCTTAGTAAAACAATTAAAACCAGCTTTTTTGATTTTGATTTAAACAAACTTTCTATTTTAAATGTACTGACTCCACAATCTGAAGAGATTCGCTCAGCAGTAGAAGATGATCAAGATTTAGGAGCTGGAGACCAAGGTATCATGGTTGGATTTGCTAGTAATGAAACAAGTAATTTTATGCCTAAAACTTTTGAATATTCTCGTCAAATTCAGCAGAAATTATGGGCAGTTCAAAATTCGGATGAGAACTTAGATTTGGATTCAAAAGTACAAGTAACAACTGGTGGAGAAGTAATAAAAGTTGTTGTTTCAACTCAACATCAACCAAACATAAATATTAGTGAGTTAGAAGAAACTGTTTCAAATCTTGTTAGTCAAGTAATTGAGTTTAATTACAAATTAGACTTAAATCCTTCTGGATCATTTGTTAAAGGTGGGCCTGCAGGAGATACAGGATTAACCGGAAGAAAAATTGTCGTTGATGCATACGGTCCAACAGTTCCAGTTGGCGGTGGTGCGTTTTCTGGTAAGGATCCTAGTAAGGTTGATAGATCCGCTGCTTATGCAGCAAGACATTTGGCAAAAAATATAGTTATGCATGAATTAGCAGATAAATGTCAAGTTAGAGTTAGTTATGCAATTGGTAAATCAGATCCTTACGAATTAAGCATCAACTTATTCGATACTCAAAAAGTTGAGGATAAAGTTTTGCAAGATTTTGTAAGTAAGTTTGATATGAAACCAGGATCAATTATTGAAAGATTAAATTTACTTGATGTTGATTATACAAAAGATACTTTATTTTCTCATTTTGGACATTCTGATAGAAATTGGGAACAAAAAGTAGATTTTTAGTTCGCGAAAAATAGATTAGCTATTTTCTTGCATAAGATTATTATCTAATGTAAATTTAAAGA
>JAQCEB010000034.1 GCA_027729925.1 Actinomycetota bacterium | reverse complement strand
ATACAAGCAGCTATAGGGTCAAGAATAGTTGCAAGGGAAACGATAAAAGCATTGCGCAAAGATGTTACTGCTAAACTTTATGGTGGTGATGTAACACGAAAAAGAAAGTTATTAGAAAAACAAAAAGAAGGTAAGAAAAAAATGCGTCAGATTGGTAGGGTTTCAGTACCAAAAGATGCGTTCAAAGAATTTCTAAAACAATAATGCATATTCCAACTATTTACGATCCAGATGTTAAAAATAATCAATTTTATGAAATTATGAGCCAACAGAAAGAACACCACCTTTTAAAAGTTTTAAGAATAACAAATGGTTCAAAGATTAAAATTTCAAATGGTTCTGGAGTTTTATACAATGGAACATTAGATAATAAACATATAAAAATAGAAAGTAAAGAAATTCATACAAGGTCAAGTAACTTAAAAATATTTATTCCATATCTAAGAGATAAAAGTAGATTTAGATTTATTTTTGAAAAATTAACAGAAATTGAGGTTGCTTCCATATATGTAGGAAATACTGATTACTCTCAAAAAATTAATATTGATGAATCAAAAATACTAAACTGGATAAAAGCGTCGGTTGAACAGTGTGGTTCACCATTTATACCTAATTTAAAACTAGTAAATAACATTGATTATAAAATATTTAATACATGTCTTGATATTTCTGGAACAAATATAAAAAAAATTAATAAACGGGTAAATAATTTTGCTATAGGTCCAGAAGGGGGATGGTCTAAAGATGAAATTGAAAAATTTGAGAACAAAATCTCAATATCAAAACAAACTTTAAGAGTAGAGACAGCCGCTATAGTAGCTTCAGCGTTATTGATGTAAAATAAATTATGTTGAAAAAATCAATTTTTGAACAAATTTTATCTGGTGAAATTGACTCAGAAATATTATATGAAGACGAAGATGTATTTGCAATTAAAGATATAAATCCTGTAGCTAAAATACATATATTGATAATACCTAAAAAGAAAATAAAGACGCTAAATGACATTAAGCTTAATGATTCAAAGTTAATTAGCCATATGGTTTTAGTTGGTAAAAAATTAGCAAAAAAATTAAAAATTGATAAATCCGGGTACAGGTTAATAATTAATACAAATTCAGATGCAGGACAATCAGTATTCCATATTCACTTGCATTTAATAGGTGGAGAAAAATTAAAAAATATTTAATTATGAAAGAAATTACAATCCCCTCTGAACAAGATTTAGTAAATTTATTAGGAGTTAATGATATTAATTTAAAGTACTTAAGAAATGTTTTTCCTAAATTAGATCTTAATGTTCGTGGAAACGTATTGTTTTTAGATGGGGACACTAAACATATTGCCGAATTTAAAAAAGTATTTGAAAAGCTATTAGATATGAATATAAAAAAACAAAATATTGAATTATCTGATTTAGAAATTTTAACTAAAATAGATAATTCTACTGAATTAAAAAATGATAAATTTAACCAGATTCAAATAACACCAAATAAAAGTATAAAACTCAAAAACATTACTCAGTATAAGTATTTAGAGGCTATTCAAAAATCAACAATTACTTTTGGCATAGGACCAGCTGGAACAGGAAAAACATTTCTAGCAGTTGCAAGTGCAGTTAAGTTTTTTACAAATAATGAGATAAAAAAAATTATATTAACTAGACCAGCAGTTGAAGCTGGTGAACGATTAGGTTATTTACCTGGAGATCTTTCACAAAAAATTGATCCTTACTTAGTCCCACTTTTTGATTCGTTGGAATATTTTTTTGGTAATGAAACTCTTCAATATCTTATTGAAAAAAGAAATATAGAGATAGTACCATTGGCATACATGAGAGGAAGAACCCTTAATAATGCTTGCATTATTCTTGATGAAGCACAAAACGCAACTTTAAGTCAAATAAAGATGTTTTTAACAAGACTAGGAGAAGATTCTAAAATTATTATTACTGGAGATGAAACTCAAATAGATTTACATAATTTGCAATCATCAGGGCTCAAAAAAGTAAGAAAGAACCTTACAAATTTAGAAGAAGTTTCAGTTATTGAGTTTTTATTAAAAGATATTGTTAGAAATAAATTAGTTTCAAAGATACTTGAAATATTTCCTAGGCAAAATGATTAACTACAAATTACATTTTAAAAAAATAATATATCTTTTAATTTTTGCAGCTGGTGTATGGTTTATTTCCTTTACAATATTTCCTGAAAATCAAGTTATTAAAATAAATGTAGGAGACACCTCTCCTTCAACTTTTTACTCACCTAGATACATTTCAGTTGTAGACGAAGAAAGAACACAGTTTCTTATTGATACAGCACTAGGTAACATACCTCCAGTTTATTCAATAGATTCTGAAGTAAATTCAAATGTAATTGATGGAATAACAAATATTTTTTTAACTGTAATAAAGTCACGCACGGAAGAGAGATTGAAACAAAGCGATGAAAATGATATTAATGAATCAGAGCCTTTAGTTGAAATAATATCATTAACTAAGTTAGAGCAACTTGAAAAATTACAAAATTCAATTTTGTTCTCTACAATTTCAGTATCCACAATTGAGGTTCTTATTGAAATTTCAAACAATGATATAAAAAAAGGTAACAATTATCTAACTCAATTAGAAATAGAATCCAAAGTTCAAGCAAATAAGTTACTTTCATCAGGAATAAGTAATGAAAATTTAAATCAAATTAGACAAAACTTAGTTTCAAATCCTCCAAATTTAAATTTACAAAGTGAAATTTATGCAATTATACCTGAAGCTCGTGTTGGTTCAGCTGTTGCTGAATTAATCGCAGAAAATTTAATCGCTAATCAAAAATTAGAAGAGGAACTTTGGAACTTACAAAAACAGAAAGCTAGTGAATCTATTCAACCTATCGAAGTACAATTTTTTAAAGATGAAATAATTATTGAAGAAGGTCAAGTAATTACAAAAGTAATTTTTCAAGCCTTGGATGAAATTGGTTATTTGTCCGGACAGTCAAGAACTGTTCAATCTGCAGCAATTCCAATTATAATATCAGTCTTTATTGTTTTGTATGTGCTTTTATGGAGACTAAATGATACTATTTGGAAGAACGATAATGAGTTATTGCTCATTTTGACATTGTTATTAATTTCATCACTTTCCTTAAGAGGAGTTTCTTATTTCTCCCAACTTTCAGATTTTAAATTTATTCAATATGGATTACCTATTTCATTTATAGGAATAATTTCTATGACACTTTTGAATTTAAGGGCAACTTTAATTCTTTCTTTATCAAGTTCTTTGTTAGCTTTAGCAGGTGGAGGAAATATTGGTTTAGTGGCTTTAGGAGCACTAGGTACAATAATTCCAGCAATATTTATTTCAGAAGATACTGATAGAAAACAACTGAGAGAAAGAATTATTTATATTTCCTTATCTCAACCATTGCTAGCTTTTGGTGTGTACTTTTTTCTCAGACAAGAAGCTAATTTAACCCAAATTTTATTAGTTGCATTTTTTAGTTCTCTAGTTACTAATTTACTTGCATTTTCATTAATTTCTTATGTAGAAAATATCTTTAAAATTACATCAAATTTAAAGTTATCTGAATTAGCTGATAGAAATCATCCAGCTCTTAGATATCTTGAAGATAATGCTCTTGGTACATTCAATCATTCTTTGGTAGTAGGAACATTAGCAGACAGAGCAGCTATCAAAATAGGAGCAAACAGTCAGCTGGCTCGTGCTATGGCTTATTATCACGATTTAGGAAAAACACTGAATCCGTTGATGTATGTAGAAAATCAAATTGGGTATTCTACACCTCACGATTCAATGGAACCATTAGATTCAGCAAACATGATTAAAAGTCACGTAACAGAAGGTATTAAATTAGCTAAGAAATTTAAAATTCCTGAAATTGTTTATAGAGGTATTCAAGAACATCATGGAGATTCTGTAATTAGATTCTTTTATGAAAAAGCTAAAGAAAAAGGAGTTGCAAATAAAAACGACTTTAGACACCTCGGAGTAAAACCAACAACAAAAGAATCAGCGATATTGATGTTTTCAGACTCTCTTGAGGCAGCTTGTAGAGCAATCTTTATGCATGAGGATGCTAACGAAGTTAAAATTAAAAATATTATTAATCAAATTATTGAAGAAAAAATATCTGATGGACAACTTCAAGATTCTCCACTTACTTTTAAAGAGATTTCTTTAATTAAAGAATCATTTCAAAAAAGTTTAGAAGGTTTATATCATCAAAGGGTTCTTTATCCGGAAAGCACAGAAGAAGAGTAATATTTGAGGATAAACTTTAACGGATATTTTTTTGTAGAAGAAAAAAACAATTTATATCTTGCATTAAACGTATTCGAAGAATATTTTACAATTGATGACACTTTTACTATAGACCTTCATTCTATTGACAAAAAAGTATCAAAAGAATTAAATCGTATTCATTTTCAGAAAAATTATTCAACTGATGTAATTACTCTACCAATATTTGATGATTTAAAATCAATTTTAGATTTTCCACATGAAAATGAAATGATCATAGGTGATATTTTTTTTTGCAGAGAAATAGTAAAAAGTAATGCTAAAAAATATAAAAAATCTTTAATTGAGGAGTTGCAACTAGTTTTGATACATGGATTACTGCATCTACTTGGATTCAGCCACGAAAAAGAAACTAAACTTAAGTTTTATGAAAACAAAATACTAGAGAAGTTGTGGAATGAGTAATAATAAAAATAAATTAAAACATCTAGCAATAATAATGGATGGTAATGGAAGATGGGCTATTAGTCGTGGACTTGAAAGGACAAATGGTCACGCAGCAGGTGAACATGCTTTATCTAATGCAATTGATTGGGCAATTAAAAACAAGATTTCTTGGTTAACTGTTTATGCTTTTTCAACTGAGAATTGGTTGAGAAGTAAAAAAGAAGTTGATTATTTAATGTTTTTTAATAGAGATATTTTACTAAGAAGAAGAAAAGAGTTCAATGATAAAGGAGTTAAATTTAGGTTTTTAGGAGATTTGTCTGACAATAAAATTCCTGAAGAAAATAAGAAGCTAATGATTGAAACTGAATTGTTAACAAAGTTAAATAAAAAATTAAATCTAAATTTTGCATTCAACTATGGTTCAAAAACTGAAATTCATGAGGCGATTGCAAACTTACATAATAAAAATTTAAATAAAAAATTAGAGAAATATGAAATTGAAAATAATCTAAAAAATTATTTTCAATTTCCTGAAATACCTGATCCCGACCTTCTTTTGAGGACTGCTGGAGAAAAGAGAATTAGTAATTTTTTACTATATCAAATAAGCTATACAGAACTTGTTTTTATTGAAGATTTATGGCCTGATGTCAATGAGAAAATTTTAGATAAAGTACTATTAGAATTTAATAATAGGAACAGAACTTATGGAAGAAATAAATAAAGAATTATTTGAAAAAGTTGTAAAAATAGCTCAATCGAGAGGTTTTGTTTATAATTCTTCTTCAATTTATGGTGGATTAAGAAGCTCATATGACTATGGTCCGCTTGGAGCAGTATTAAAGAAAAATATTGCTGAAAATTGGTGGAAGAGTTTGTATTCGCATTCTGAATTAAAAATATATCCTATTGATACAGCTATTATTCAGAGCACTTCAGTTTGGAAAGCTTCAGGACACTTATCAGAGTTTTCAGATGATCTTGTCGAGTGTAAAATTTGTAATTCTAGGTTTAGAGCTGATTTATTAGATACAGTAAGTTGCGAATGTGATAATCCTGAATTCACTGAGCCAAAAAAATTTAATTTAATGTTTTCAACTAATATTGGACCAACGAATGATGAAAATTCGAATGTTTACTTAAGGCCAGAAACAGCACAGGGTATTTTTATTAATTTTGAAAATGTACAAAGAACAATGAGAGCTAAGTTACCTTTTGGAATTGCAAACATAGGTAAATCATTTAGAAATGAAATTACACCTGGACAGTTTATTTTCAGAACTAGAGAATTTGAACAAATGGAAATTGAGTTCTTTTGTAAATTAGAAGATTCTTCAAAATGGTTCGAATTCTGGAAAGAAGCAAGAATGCAATGGTATTTAAATCTAGGTATTTCACAAGACTATCTAAGGTTCAGAGAGCACAGCCAAAATGAATTAGCCCATTATGCTAAGAAGACTGTTGATATAGAGTTTTTATATCCTTGGGGATGGGGTGAACTTGAAGGTATTGCAGATAGAGGTATATTTGATATTGAAGCACATCAAAACGCTAGCGGTAAAGACATAAGTTATTTCGATACAGAAGAAAATATAAAAATAGTACCAAATGTTATTGAACCAGCAGCAGGTTTGACTAGAACTTTATTTGCTCTACTTTGTGCAACTTATAAAGAAGATAACGTAAATAATGAAACTAGAAATTTCTTTACTTTTAATTTTAACATAGCACCAATACAGATAGGTATTCTACCTTTGAGTAAAAAAGAAAATTTAATAAAGCTTGCTAACGAAATTAATAATTTGCTTTTAGTAAAATATCGCACTGAATTAGATGTGACTCAATCGATTGGAAAAAGATATAGAAGGCAAGATGAAATTGGTACACCTTTTTGTATAACAATTGATTTTGAATCTCTTGAAGATGGTAAGGTTACAATAAGAGATAGAGATACAATGCAACAACAACGAGTATCTATTGAAAAGTTATTAAATTTTTTTGATAAAGATTAATGTCTATTTCAAAAAATTCGATTGAAGACCTTAAAAAAAGTTCAAAAATTAGTGATTTTGTACTTTCAACTACAACAGGAAAACTAAGGGGTTTGAAAGGAATGGCGATTTGTCCATTTCATGGAGAAAAAACTGCAAGCATGAGTTTTACTGATGCTGAAAACTTGTTCCACTGCTTTGGATGTAAAGAAGGAGGTGATATATTTCATTACGTACAATTAATTAATAATTTTGAATTTCAAGAAGCTGTAGAGTTCGTAGCTGAAAAATATAATTTCAAACTTAGTTATATAACTAATCAAAATGAAGTAGATACTAAATCTTATGTTGAAAAAATGACAATTCTAAATGAATATTTTCTAAAAAAAATCCAATCTGAAAAAGGGGTAAATGCTAGGAGTTATCTAGAAAGTAGAGGATATAGTGAATCTGAAATTATTTCTTATGGTATCGGATTTGTTGATAGTGATTTAGCTTCATTAAGTAAATATATGAAAAGTAAAAATATTTCTGAACAAGATTTATCAAAACTAGGATTTAAAAGTTCAAATAATAATTTTCTTTTTAAAAATAGAATACTA
>JAQCEB010000033.1 GCA_027729925.1 Actinomycetota bacterium | reverse complement strand
GATTGAAAGCGCTCAAGATGAAAATGCAGCTTGGAAAGCAGCAACAAAGTTAATTGATGAATATTTAAACCAAATTACAATTTTAAAAGATTTAACAAATCCAAAAACAATTCAAAAATCCGAAGAAACTCGAAAAGATGAAATTAAAAGCTACGAAGACAAAATTGAAGAACAGAAAAGATTACGCGAACTAGAAGAAGGCAAAGGTTCGGTCATAGATGCTAGTGAGGCTTTAGCAATTGATTTAGCTCAAAAAGCGTATGATGATGCTGTTAAAGAATATAACGAAGGTATCGATAAGTCAGCAGAGTTAGAACAAGCAAAAAAAGAACTTAATGACTTAGAACTTGTTGCAAAATCAGAAACATTTAGTCCTACTAATGCATTTGCATCCGAAACAGCAATAATTGTTGGCTCTCACATTAGCGATAAAGGTTCTGTTACAAGCAATAATGCACAACTTTATAATATTTCTACAACAGGATTAGAAGTTGTTTTTAGTATTGAAGCTGCCGATCAAGATATAGTTAATCTTGGAGATTCTGTTGAAGTAGAATTGCCTAACGGAGATACAATACTCACAACAATATCATTTATAGACCAAGTAGTTACACAGTCTCAATCTGGAGATTTTGTAGAAGTAATTTTAGCTATAAGCAATCCAGATGAATTAAATATTTTTGACGAAGCACCTGTCGATGTATTTATTACAACAGAGGTATCAAAAGACATTCTATATGTTCCTGTAAATGCTTTACTTGCACTAGCTGAAGGTGGTTATGCGTTAGAAGTTTATGAAGGAAACAATGGGGATGATTTATCTACTATCAAATCTGGTCAAGATACAACTTACGTCGGTGTTGAAATAGGTGTATTTACAGATGGGTATGTTGAAGTAAAAGGAAACATTTCAGAAGGCCAATTAGTAATTGTTCCAAGATGAGTTCAAATATTAACTCTGTAATTTCTTTAAAAAACATTAGTAAGACTTATGACGGACCACCACCAGTAAAAGCTTTAGACGATATTTCAATTGATATTAATGAAGGCGAATTTGTTTCTATTGTTGGTCAATCAGGAAGCGGTAAATCAACATTATTAAACATGATTGGTTTATTAGACAATGCCTCAGAGGGAATTATTGAAATAGAAGGTAAAAATATTTCTGATTTTTCTGATGACGAATTATCAAAGTTTAGAGGTGAAAAAATTGGATTTATTTTTCAAAGCTTTTTTCTTTTACCAGGTTTAACTGCTCAAGAAAATGTTGCAGAAGGGTTACTTTATCAAGGAGTAAAACGTGAAGAAAGATTAAAAAAGGCAAAAGAAGCCCTAGAACAAGTAGGTTTAGGACATAGACTTACTCATTTACCGAAAGAGTTATCAGGTGGTGAGCAGCAGAGAGTTGCGATAGCAAGAGCATTAGTTGAAGATCCAGCTTTTGTATTAGCAGATGAACCAACTGGAAATCTTGATAAAGAATCTGGATTAAAAATACTTAACATATTGAAAGAGCTCAATGATATTGGAAAAACAGTAATAATGATTACCCATAATCAAGAGCATGCAAAAATGTTCAAAAAGAAAATAGAACTTGTGGATGGAAAAATCGCTAAATATGAAGGTTAATAAATTAAAAACTAGGGATTTATTTTTTGTAGCTTTGTATGGAGTTAAAGCAAGAAGAGGTAGGGCTGCAATGACATCTATAGGAATTGGAATAGGAATAGCTGCTATTGTTGCCGTTACTGGTATATCCTCTTCAGGGAAAGCTGATTTATTAGCAACTCTTGAATCATTCGGAACTAATTTAATTAAAGCTTCACCACAAGCTGGTTTTTTTGGTAGTCAGGAAAGCTTACCAGTTGGCGTTGTTGGAATGGTTGAGAGAATAGGTCCTGTTGAAGAGGTTACCTCAACTTCTAGGGCAAATTTGCTTGTAAGACGAACAAATTTCATTTCGGAATATGAAGGTGGAGGAATTTCTACAGTTGTCACCAGCAATGAACTTCTTGAAGTAATTGGTGGAAATCTATCAGAGGGTAGGTTTATTGAGGGAGATTTATCTGACGTACCAGTAACAGTTTTGGGTGCAGTTTCTGCAGAAAGACTTGGCATTAAATCAATTTATCCACCAGCAAAAATATTAATTGATGACCAGTGGTTTGGAGTAATAGGGATTCTAGAAGAACTAACAATTCATCCCGATTTAGACAGGTCTGTTTTTATCGGATATGGTGTTGCAAAAACATTATTTGATATCGATTCTGAACCAACGACTTTATATCTCAGAGCTAATCCCGATTATGTTGAAGACGTTGTAGATGTTTTAGCACCTTCAATGAACCCTGAAAATCCAGATCAAGTTGAAGTTAGTAGACCATCGGATGCATTAGAAGCCCAACAAGCAGCTGAAGCAGCTTTTACTAATTTATTATTAGGACTTGGTTCAGTAGCTCTATTAGTTGGAGGAGTTGCCATTGCTAATGTTATGGTTATGTCAGTACTTGAAAGAAGAATGGAGATCGGCGTAAGGCGTTCACTTGGGGCAACAAGAAAAGAAATCAGATCACAGTTTTTGCTAGAAAGCATAATTTTATCTGGTATCGGTGGAATAGTTGGAGTTTTGCTTGGGGTTGGTATTACTTTCGGGTATACGAATTACACTAATATTGTGTTTTCTATTCCATTTTGGCAAATATTCGGTGCAGTTGTTTTAGCTTTAGTTATTGGTGCAATTTCAGGAATGTATCCAGCTATAAAAGCCTCGAAAATACAACCCGCAGAGGCTGTAAGAACATGAGGTATACATTATGTATTTTGTTAATAAGTGCTTGCACAATAGGTGGTGAGGAAACACAAGCTGTTGCAACTTTAGACACCTCACCTCAAAATGAAGTACTAGCTGAAGAAGTTAGTTTTGAAGAAGGCGTTTTATCTTTTGCACAGTGCATGAGAGAGGAGGGTATTGATTTTCCAGACCCAACATTTGATGCTGATGGAAATCCAAACTTTCAAGAATTTGATTTAGCATCTGAGAATCAAGAAAAATTTGAAGCAGCCTTTACAAATTGCGAAGACATTTTAAGAAATGCATTGCCAGATGAGTTTGATTTAGATCCTGAAGTAGAAGCAGCTCTAATTGATGCTTCATTAGAGTTTTCACAATGCATGCGAGATCAAGGAATTGATTTTCCAGATCCAGTTCCTGGAGAGTTTGGTTTTTTTGCATTTAGAGATGCAAACGTCGATTTTAATTCTCAAGAAGTTCAAGATGCATTTGAAATATGTCAACCTGAAAACCCACTTGAAAATTTAGATGATTAAATTCCAGAACCTAAAAATTGTGGTTCGCTAACTCCTATAGTTCTCCAACAAGGTTTTTCAAAGCACAAAGTTTTTTCAAAAACCCAAGTTAAAACTAAATATGAATTATTTTGATTAACAAAATTTACTTCATAATGTATATTTTCATCATTTTCGTAAACAACTTTGTACGAATAATCTTTTAAATCAATAATTAAGTCATACGGTTCAGAAGTTAGCATCATTGCAAATCTTTCTTTCGGTCCTGTAATAGCTTGATTATTAGGATGTGCAAAATTCCATATTATATCTAAAGATTTATCTGGATTACCTGAAAAAGATTTATACGCCTCTAATATTTGAATTAAAATTTCTTCACTGTCTAATGAAACTGTTAAAGCTTCAGTGATTGTTGTTTGTGAGATTTCACTGTTTACTTCTACAGAAGCATTACTTGTACTACAGGATATTAGAAAAAATAAGAAAAAAAGCTTTTTAGCCACCTAAGACAAGAGAATAAACTAAGTAAACATGAAGAAAAAAAGCAATGACTAGAAAGCCAAAAAAAGAACGTTTTTCAATTTTATTCACAAACAAATGTTAGCAATTAAATAAGTAATAGATAAATCTAGATACTATTTATTAGCTTTTTCGTAAGCTTGTCCGTACAAAATAAGAGTAGGAGCCCAAAGACCTACATAAATTGCTAAATGTGAATCTTCTAATACGATATAAATAAGCACAGAAGCTATAACTGAAACCATGCTTGCATACAATCCAAGTTTTGACATAATAATCCTTCCATTAATATTATAGACCATTGAAACTGTTAAAATAAGAATGTGTTAGAAACAATATTTGATAATCCTTTTTTAATAATCTTATTATTTCCTGTAGTTACACTTTCAGTTTTTGTTATTGGGTTAGTGAAAATTGATATAAAAGATTTGAGTGAAAAGAAAAAAAACTCTGATCTTTAAATCTGTCTTAAAAAAAAGTTAAGTTATATTTTATGGATAAAGAAGCTCTTTCAAAATTAGATGAAAAATCATTATTTGAGTTACAAAATACTATTGCTGAAGTTATAAAAGCTAAAAACCTTGAAAATGGAGATATAGAAACAATAATTGATGAAGCATTCAATGTTGCATTTCCAAAATTTGATGGTGTAGGACTTAATCCGTGGATTGAAGGTGCACTCCTTGTTTGTCCTGGAGCTAGAATTGATAAATCACAAGTTAAGCATGTTTGTAAATTTATTGTTGTAGCTGATGAATGGTCTTGGGAATCATCAAATATGATAAGTGATGTAATTAGAAGAGATCAATCATCCAATAAATTTAAACAACACTCTATAACGCTAATTTCTCCTTATGAAGGTATGAAAGTAGAAGTTGTTTCACAAAAATCCCAAAATGGTAAGCATCTTGTAGAAAATGTTGAGTCCTTTATATTTTCTAACGGAAAATTAGAGAAAACCATGACTAAATCGTCACGATCAAGAGATCATTAAATTAGAATTAAAGCAATACTTAAAAATCCAGCAAATCCAGCAATATCGGTAATTAATGTTAAGAAAATATTAGATGCTAATGCCGGATCTAACCCAAGTTTTCTAAGCAGTAAAGGTATTGAAGAACCAAAAAGATTTCCTATTAGTATATTTGCAAAGATTGAAATACTAAGTGCTGCAGCATAGTTTGATAGGCCAATAAAGCTAAGAACTAAAAATGACATAGACCCAATTAAAAGACCATTAAACATTCCAATGGTTGACTGTTTTCTGATGACATCAAAAACCCTAGCTTCAGATACATCATTTCTAGCAAGAGCTCTGATAACTATTGCTAAAGATTGTGAACCAGAGTTACCACCAACCAAAGCTACGACAGGCATTAACGCAGCTAATTTTGCATCATTTGCAATTGTCGATTCAAATTGAGAAATTAAAAATGAAACAAAAAACGCAAGACCCATATTTATAGCAATCCAAGGCAATCTTAACTTTATTGATTTTTGTACCGGAGTAAAGATTGTTTCTTCAGCACCAGCACCAAAAGATTGAGAAAAGTCTTCGGCAATTTCATGTTGTAACACATCTAAAGCAGAACTAATTGTTGCTTGACCAATTAATTTATTTTCTTCGTCCACAACCGGCAGTGCTAAAAGTTCATATTGTTTGATTAAAGATGCTGCAAATTCTTGATCATCAGTAGGTTTAATGGAAATAGGGTTTGTTATCATTACTTTTTCAACTAATTCATTATCTTGTGCAAACACCATTTCTCTAAAAGAAACCACACCTTCCAAAATATTTTCAGAGTTGATAATGTAAACATAGAAAAAGTTTTCAATATTTTTATGGAGTTCTTTGAGTTCTTTTAAAGCTTTTTTTACAGTAAGGCCAGTTTTAATAGTTGGGACTTCTTCTGACATAAGTCTTCCAACTGAATCTTTTGGCCAAGATAGTCTTTTGTTTATATCTTTCTGTGTTTCTTTGTCTAATAGACTGAGTAATTCCTCAGCTTCATCATAAGTACTTTTTTCAAACACATAAACTATATCTTCAACAACCATTTCCTTAAAAAGCGATTCCACATGGTCTGATTCTAAAATTTTTGAAATTTCAATAATTGCTCTTGGTCTTAAATATTCAAATACACCAACTGCTTGTTGTTTTTTAAGGTTTTTCAACAACTTACCAGCTTCTTCTGGTTCAAATTCTTCTAGAACGTCAGCACAATCAAAGGGATCTTCAATTGCTAATTTGTTCCAAGTTTTTTTATTATCTAATAAAAACTGAAATGCAATTTCGGGTTCTGTCCTAGAAAGCTCTCTAAGTTCTTTACCAGTTATAGTATTGACATTTAGCTCGTTCATAGTTCACCCTTGTTTACTTTACTAAAGTTACTTTTTGAAGAAAAGAAATTATTTTAGGTGCTTTTTATGCCAGTCAATTATAAAATTAAATCTTTGTTCTCTGTGTTTTGGACTTCCTGATCTTGACAACTCATGACCTTCACCTGGGAATCGAACCATTGCAGTTGACACACTATTCCTTTTTAACTGGGAAAAGAGCTGCTCAGCTTGTTCAATTGGACATCTAAAGTCGTTTTCTGAATGAATTATTAATGTTGGAGTTTTTATTTTATTAGCATAAGTAATAGGACTCTTCTTAAGATAAAAATTTCTATTTTTATCAAGCTCTGTTCCTAAATACATTTCTGGAAAACCAATCCCAATATCAGAAGTTCCAACCATTGTCTCCCAATTAATGAGCGCTCTTTCAACAATTGCAGATTGAAATTTTTTATTGTAATGTCCAATTATCCATGAAGTCATAAAACCACCATATGATCCACCCATAATTCCAAACTTCTTGTTTTTGATTTTTAATTTTTTTACCATGTAATCAAATGAAGTTAATACATCATGAGTATCAGTAACACCCCATTTGTTATTACAAACATCTTTTAACCATTTTGTCCCTCTGCCGGTTGATCCCCTTGGGTTGGTAAATATTACGTTGAACCCAGCACTTGCATAAACTTGAAATTCATCAAAAAATCCAAAACCGTACTGTGATGCTGGACCACCATGAATATTGAGTAGAGTAGGGTTATTAGGATTTACAAGAACTCCCCATGCATCTACTTTTGATTGTTTGGTGTCAACCCTCTCATAAACATATTTATGTAGTTTTACATTATTTTTAAACCAACTATTAGATAATGAAATTTGATCTACTGTATCTCCAACTTCATAAATTTCACCTGGACAAGTAGGTTTTTCAATAATACACAAAAGTTTTTCATCGTATACAAAATCTTTACATACAGCTTCTTCGTTATATAAAACCTCTATATTTCTTAGATCTTTTGATTTTGCTACACAAACTTTTCCAGAATCTTCAAAAGTAAAATAAAGCTCACCGTTGAAGCTTTTTATGTCTACAACTGTTCTATCTAAATTTGTAAATAGTTTTTTTACTTTTGAGTTTTCAAATTTATATATGGACACTGCTTCAGGCCAATCCATATAATTCTTCAAGCCAACAGTTAGCAATTCATTATTATGATTTAACAATTTCCCAAAGCTTCCGCCTTTAAATATTGCTTCAAACTTTTTACCTTTTACTTGAAGAAC
>JAQCEB010000032.1 GCA_027729925.1 Actinomycetota bacterium | reverse complement strand
ACTAGCACCATTTAAGCAGAAGATATTAGAACTTAAATACAAGCATGAATTTTCATATGAAGAAATTGCTGAAGTAATGAATATTGAATTAGGAACTGTAAAGTCGCAAATATTTAGAGCAAAAGAAGAGTTAAAAAACTTATTAGTTGAAAATTAACTTTTTATATCATAAATTTAATTTATGAAGTTTAAACTTTTAATAGTATTTTTTGTTCTTGTTTCTTTTTGCGCTTCTGAAACAACAGAAACAATTGGTGAATCATCCAATGTTTCAAATACAGTAAATGATAAGGTTATTGAAAACAATAATCAAAATAACACACCAGATCAAACAACACCAAAAGATGAAAATGAAAAAATTAATGAACCAAAAGAGGAAAACAATACAGACCCTGATGCAGTTGCTAAATCTTTAGAAATCTTAAAGAATCCCTCAGATGATGTAATTAAATGTATTGATAATGATGTTTATGGATTATACGAAGATGTTCAGAATGGCTACACGCCAGATGAGTACGAGGCAGGAGTAGTCCTTAATTGTTTTAGTAATCCAGAATATTATGGACCAATTGATGGAGAATCTGCTGGCCCTCCTCCTGGGGATGAAGAGAATAGTAACACTCCGCCTAGTGATGAAGAAAATAATAATAATCCACCTCCATCTGATGAAGGTGTTTACGAAGATTATGAAAATTTCTATACCTACTTTGGCTCCCCTGGAAATCAAGAGAAAAGAGAGTTCCTCTCTTATAAGTATTTTGGGTCAACGTCACAAGATTCTGTTGGAGAGTTAGAGGCTATATTTTTTGGACAAACTTTACCCTCTGATAGTACTAAGTTCCAAAAGGCACTTTATGAGTCTGGTTGGCTACAAAACACTTGTCCTTTTGATTATAAAAACCTAGGAGATGTTTCAGACTTAGGTTTTGTTATAGACTACAACACTCCAGGTATTACAGCTATTCCAATGAATGATCCGGGATACTTTAGTAGGGATAAAGGTTTAGAAACTTTAGCTGACCCAAGTGCAGTTTTACTAGATGATGGAACAATAGCTTTATATTTTACAGGTGATCAAAGATCTTCAAATCAAAGTGCCCGATGGACTTCAACGATGCCAATAAAAGCTATTACTGATTCAGTTAAATTTCAAATTGAAAGTAACTATAACCTCTTAACGCGAACTAATTGGAAAAATATGTTTTATAACGGTTCAACATGGACTGCGTATGGAGCTTTGGGAACGGCTGGTATTGTTTCTTGGTATAAGTGGACTTCAGCAGATGGGTTAAATTGGGGAAATGAATCAACCCTTTTAACAGCAGCGCAGATTTCTACATACAGAGAACAAAACGGATATGTTAGTGAACAAACTGCATCTGCACATGTAACTAAAATAAGTGATTCTGAATACTACGCTGTTTTTACGGGATACAGAGAAGATTTTGAGAAGCCAACCGGTACCGATGTTAATGGTGATGGTGTGGTTGCTGATGAGTACATTATTATTTATAAATCAACTAATGGAGTTAACTGGAGTTATCATGATGTATTTCATGGAGGATCAGAAGGAACAATAACTAAAACAAGTAGTGGTTACTATGTTTTGACTTCTACTACTGGATGTACTTATTTATCAACTGATGCAAAAAGTTGGGGATATGGTTTTAATGGAATGCTATATGGTTCAATTGGTGATAATGGAAGCTCAGTTGTTCTAGAAGATGGCTGGAGATTGGTTTTTGGAACATCAAGCAACGTGGGAATTCCTTTAAAAGGTGCGAAAATTACTAATTCATCAATTAAAAGTCTCTACTTAAAACCGATGAAAGACTACCTTCCTTCTGTTGATGAGATAGAAGTTCCATACGAATTTAATTATTAGGTTCTTACTTAAAACAACATAAAATCTTTTAAGAAAGTGCTTTTGCAAAAATAGAGCACTTTGGTTTCATTATTTATATATTGCCTAAGGAATACAATATAAGGAGAAACATGGAAATAGGAATCGATTCATTCGCAAAAAAAACTCAAACTAATGAGGGTGGAACGATTACTGATAACGTTACAGCAATGCAAGAGCTCATTGAGAGAATTGAACATGCTGACAAAGTTGGGTTAGATGTTTTTGGTATTGGAGAACATCACAGAGAAGAGTTTTTAGATTCTGCTGCACACAATATTCTTTCCGCAGCTGCAGCTAGAACAAAAAGAATAAGATTAACCAGTGCCGTTGCAGTTATAAGCACTATGGATCCTGTTCGTTTATTTCAAAACTATGCAACGCTAGATTTAATTTCAAATGGAAGAGCTGAGATTGTTGCTGGAAGAGGTTCTTTTACAGAATCATATCCATTGTTTGGAATGAACTTTGAAGATTACGATGATTTATATGCTGAAAAACTTGATTTACTTTTAAAAATTAGAGAAAGTGAGCAAATTACATGGTCTGGAAGATTTAGACCACCTTTAGTTAATCAAAGTATCTACCCTCGTCCAATTCAAGAGCAACTTCCAATTTGGGTTGGAGTTGGAGGCACGCCAACATCTTTTGCTAGAGCTGGTGCTCTTGGACTGCCACTTATGGTTGCTGTAATAGGTGGTGAAACACACAGATTCAAGCCGCTAATTGATCTCTACTATGAAGCAGCAGAGAGAGCAGGTCAAGATAGGTCTAAATTAAAAGTTGGGTTACATTCACTTGGGTTTGTAGCGAACACTAAGGAAGAAGCAGTTGAAAAATACTATCCAGGTTATAAAGTCTGGTTTAATCAGATTGGAAAAGAGCGAGGTTGGCCACCTGTTACTTTAGAGAGATTTGAGCAACAGATTGGTGACCTGGGTGCATATGTTATTGGTGGTCCTGAAGAAGTAGCAGAAAAGCTTATTCGGCACAGTAAAGCACTAGGAGGAATATCTCGATTCACTTTTCAAATTGATAATGCTGGATTAACACACCAAGATTTAATGGATACGTATACATTAATTGGGGAAAAGGTAAAGCCTTTAGTCTTAGAGAGACTTTAAATATTCAGGAAGTTCAATATCAGCAGAGTGTTCTAAATCTACTTCTGGTTTTATAAACTTAGTTTCAACAGGTACAACTCCTGACCAAATAGAAAGAGTTATATCACCCTCCTCCTCTTTTGGCATCCCAGTTCTTTTTTTAAGTGAAAATTCATCTATGGTAAATTCAAGCATTGCAGTTTGCAGCCATTCATTTTTTGAAGGTTTTCTAGCATCTTCAAATCTCCCTTTAAAAAACCTATCAACCATATTTTCGAATGCTATATACATCAAGTCCTCATCTTCTATGCGTTTAGTGCTTCCAAAAATGACAGCTGATTCATAATTCATTGAGGAGTTAAATAAACTTTTTGCTAAAACGAGTCCATGAACATTCGTACCTGATAACGTTACGTTGTTACAATCTTCCAATTCTTTGGTAAACCTAGATCCAACAGCGGCATGCAAGTAAATCTTATCTTTTACTACTGCATGCAACATTGGTATAGAAAATATAGTTCCATCTTGTAGAAAAGAAACTGTAAGAAAAAAAGTATTATTTAAAAATGTAAAAAGCTCATTTTTATCGTAAGACGCTCTTTCTTTTTTCCTTCTGACTTCTGACTTCTTCATTTCTAATATTGTAATAAACTTAATTTATATGGAAATAATTTCTAGGAAAACAATAGATGATTCAATATATTTAGCTACAGATTTGCTTAAATTAACAAAAAGTAAAGAATCTAGAGCTGATAAATCCAGGAAAAAAGAGTTTTCTAAATTAATTAAAGATAAAAATGCAATTAAAACAACCCAGGAGTTAAGCGATCAAGTTATTAGAGTTCAATCCTCTTCTGCTGCGATTAAAATGTTTCGAGAAATAGCATTTCATGCCAGGCCACAAGGTTTTAGTTTTATTGACTATATCGGGCTCAAATTTTTATTCCTTCTGTCATTCATTACACCACCGCTAGTTCTTTTCATGGTAAAAACTCGTGTCAAGGTCTCATCAAAAGGAATTATCTCAAGTGCAATTCCTTCTAAGTTAAAAAGGTACTTAAAGAAAAAAAGAAAGAACTCTATAGACATCAATCTCAATCTACTTGGTGAAGCAGTACTTGGAGAACAAGAAGCTGATAAAAGATTTCATGAAATTCTTTCCTTAATGGAATTAAAAGATGTTAATTATATTTCGGTAAAAATTTCAGCTATTGTTAGTCAGCTTATAGCAGCTGATTATGTTGGAAATGTTGAAAAGGTAGCTAAAAAGCTTCGAATTATTTATCGAAGAGCAAAAATGAATAATTGTTTTGTGAACTTAGACATGGAAGAGTATAAAGATGTTGAAGTCACGGCGGGTGTTTTTCAAAAGCTACTTTTAGAAGAAGAGTTTAAAGATCTTTATGCAGGTATAGTTATCCAAGCTTATCTTCCTGAATCACATTCAATTTTTAATGAATTAATGAAATGGAGCAAAGATAGAAATCAAAAATATGGTTCGAAAATAAAGATTAGGTTAGTAAAAGGTGCAAACCTTGCAATGGAAAAAACCGAAGCGGAACTTCATGGATGGAATGCAGCACCATATGAAAGCAAAATTGAGACGGATGCAAGTTATGCAAGATTGATTAACTTAGGACTTGCACCAGAAAATAAGAATCACGTAAAACTTGGAATTGCGAGCCATAATATTTTTCACATATCTTATGCACAAAAATTAGCAGAAATGCGAGACGTCAAAGACATGCTCGAAATTGAAATGTTAGAAGGTATGGCTAACGCTGAAGCATTAGCTGTAAAAGATTTGTTCGGGTCTATTTTACTTTACTCACCGATAACAACCCCAGTAGATTTTCCAGCAGCAGTTGCTTATTTAGTAAGAAGACTTGATGAGAATACTTCTGAAGAAAACTATTTAAGAGCTTCATTTGATATTGAAGTAAACAATAAAGAATTCAATCAACAAGCTAAAAAATTTATTGATTCAGTTCATATGTCACATGTTGTTACAACAGAGTCTAGAAGAAGAGCATCAAACGCTTCTATAAAAGAGAAGCAGTACAATTCTAAAATATTTTTGAACCAAGCAGATGCTGATATAACGGATAAGAAATTCATAGATGCTGTAGTTAATAAGTTATATATGTTTGGTAAAACCCTAATCCCTGTCGTAGTAGGTGGAAAAGAAGAACTTAGTTTAGAAAAAGTGACAGTTGGTGAACCAGTTGAAAACAATAAACCCTTTTACTCACATGTCGTAGCAAATAAAGCTGTCGTTGATGATGCTATTAGAATTGCAAAGTTTGAACAAAAAAATTGGTCTGGAACAGCACCGAATAAGGTTTTCGAAATTATGGGTAATGTTGCCAGAAATATGGAAAATGACAGAGCGAAATTGATTGCTGCCATGGTTAGAGATGCTGGAAAAACAATAGCTGAAGCTAATCCGGAAGTTTCAGAAGCTATCGATTTTGCAAGACTATATGGATTGACTGCACTAGAAAAAAACAACGGATCTTCCCCAAGAGGTGTGGTCGTTGTTGCCTCTCCATGGAATTTCCCATACGCAATACCTGCTGGAGGAATAATTGCAGCACTAGTTGCTGGAAATACTGTTATCTTCAAACCTGCTCCAGAAACAGTCTTAACAGGATGGGAATTAGTTAACCAGTTATGGAAATCTGGTATTCCAAAACAAGTATTACACTTTGTGCCAACCCGTGATGATGAAGTTGGCGAACATTTAATTGGACATAAAGATGTTGATAGTGTTGTCTTAACAGGTTCTTTCGACACCGCTAAGTTATTTAGCTCCTGGAATCCAAATCTACACTTAATTGCAGAAACCTCTGGTAAAAATTCAATGATTATTACCAGCAGTGCAGATATTGATCTTGCAGTTAAGGATTTAGTTCAGTCGGCATTTGGACATGCAGGTCAAAAATGTTCTGCAGCAAGTTTGGCTATAGTTGATGAAAAAACTTACGATAATCCAAGTTTCTTCAAACAACTTGTTGATGCAACAACTTCATTAACTTATGGAAACCCGGTTGACTTAAAAACTTCAATAGGCCCAATAATTACTGAACCATCTGGAAAGTTACTAAGAGCACTAACAGAACTCGAAGAAGGTGAGGAGTGGTTGGTTAAACCTAAACAAGTAGGTAATACAAATGTATGGAGTCCAGGAATAAAAATTAATGTTCAGCCAGATTCTTGGACGCATCAAACAGAATGGTTTGGACCAGTTCTTGGGATTATGAAAGCACCTGATTTAAAAACAGCTATAGTTTGGCAAAACAAAACTGAGTTTGGTTTAACAGCTGGTCTACATTCATTATCAAAAAAGGAATGCGAGTATTGGTTAAAAAATGTTGAGGCAGGAAATCTTTATATTAATAGGCCAATAACTGGCGCAATTGTAGAGAGACAACCCTTTGGAGGATGGAAAAAAAGTAAGTTCGGCCCAACAGTTAAGGCTGGAAGTTCTTTGTATCCTTTGATGTTTAAAAATTTTACAAAAGTTATAGATTACGAACTATTAAAAACCGAAATCAACTCTATTTGGGAGGAGAAAAAGAATAAGCAAGTCACTCAAGAAATGAAATCCGAAATAAATTATCTGCAATATATTCCTCATAAGAAAGTAGCTGTAGTTATAGACGGGGAACTTTCAAAATCTGAAAAAGATTATTTTTCATTTATTGAAAAACTATTAAAGATAAAAGTCTTCGTTAAAGAATCTCAAGATTTCAAAGTAGAAGACCTAGATAATATTTCTAAGATTCGTTGGTTAAGTACAAACAAACCTCCATATGAGCTTCAATACATGATTGATAAACTACCTATCACTCAAAATCCTCAAAGAGAGTTTTTAGTGTGGATACAGGAGCAAAGTGTATCTATCACAAATCATAGGTATGGCAATACAGGGTTTAGCCCGGTTGTTATTTAGTAGCTTACTAAAAAGTTATTTTGATTAGTGCATTCATGTAATGATGTTTGTAGAATTAAATTGTAATTAAAGAATTTAAATTACATCACAACAAAATACAAAAATCTTACGGAAGGTTGGTAAAATTATGAAAAAATTCTTTACACAACCAATTGGTGATTTAGCTAGACAGAATGCTCTAACTTTTTTAATCGTCAACTTGGTATGGATAGGAATAGATATTTCAGGAACGAGAGCATTAGACGCAGTCGAAGGTTTGCTAAACTTTATTTGGGGGTTCACACTAATCTCTGTTATTGTTGCTGGCTATTATCTAGTTGAAGGTCATGTTCCAGAATATTGGAAACCGGCAACAACGGTATTAGCAGCAGTAATTATTGTTGGTACGTTTATTGAACTCACTATACTTGAAGATGAAGAGGGTTTTGCCCCGATGTACTTTTTTTGGGCTTTTAACACTTTAATTTACACTTTAACTTTAAGAGGTTCTGGTATCTTTCGTCCAATATATGAATACATAACATTATTAGGTGCTTTGATAATAACCATTGGGACATCAGCATATATATTTTTTGGTTACGAACTTCCAGATGCAGTTGAAATATTGGGACTTGTTGGCTGGTTGTCTTTAGTAATTGGAACAAGTTTAGGAAACTATTTTGCCTGGGGTGATAAAGCTTCCTCAAGTACAGAGTAAACGAGTAACTTATATACGTTAGATTAGGACTAGCAACTCCAAAAGAAGGAATGGCTGAAGAAGCACTTAACTTTTTTAGGGATATTGCGATACCAGTTTACGATCAAGTAAGTGGCCTACTAGGTGCTGCAGCATGTATTAACAACCAAGGCCAATTCATGGCATGGACTACATGGGCAAACAA
>JAQCEB010000031.1 GCA_027729925.1 Actinomycetota bacterium | reverse complement strand
TAATAAATCATAGTTAAACGAGAGTTGGATTAAAGGATCAAAAAAGTAATTTAAGTAAAAGAGTAAAGCAACCAATTCACCAACAGTCAAACTTCCTTCAGATATTCTTTTAGCAGCAAACCAGATAACTACAGCAATGGATGTTACTCTAGTGATTTCTAAAAATGGGAAATAGATAGCTATATTTTTAGCAGATTGCATATTTGCTTTTAAATGTTCATTATTTACTTTTTTGAACTTACTTAGTTGGGCATTTTCATCTGCATATGCTTGAATAATTCTTACTCCTGATATACCTTCTTGTAATGTAGATAGAACTTGGCCAATCCATTCTCGAACTGACCAGTAAGCCTTATCAGCATGTTTTCTAAATATTTTTGTTGCTATCCCAAGTAGAGGTAGAATCAAAAATGACAAAAGAGACAATCTAACATCAACTAAAAAGACAGCAATAGTTGCTCCAAATATAGTAAGTAAAGAAGTAAGAATGCTACTTGCTCCTTCTCTTGCAAACTCATTTAAACTTTGCATATCAGAAGTCATTCTTGCAACTAGAACACCAGTTTTATTTTTCTCAAAATAATTTATGTCTAATGAGGATAAATGTTTAAAAAGTTTTGACCTAATATTTTTAACGTAAAGTTCACCAACTAAACCTATAGAAAGCAAAGCTTTGCTTGCTACAAAATAAAGTGCAACTAAAGTTAAAAAATAGTACCCACTTTGAATTAGCAGATAATTATAATCCGATTTCAAAACACCATTATCAATTCCTCTAGAAATCAATTGTGGACCTATCATACGTATCAAAGTTCCTACTAAAGCAATTAAAGAACTCCATAAAAAAGGTTTTTTGATTTCAGGAACCAATCTGAAAGATCTAAGAAAAGTTACATCCTTCATTGAACACCTGAAGATTGGTTTTCTAGAAATAAAGACCTATAGCTTTCCACTTTTTCTAGTAAGTACGAATGACTACCTTGTGCTTTCACTCTACCCTCTTCTAAAAACACAACCTCATCACAAAGCTCAATTGTAGGAACTCGATTTGTAATAATTAAAGTAGTCATATTATTCATTACACTTTTTAACTCATTTCTAATTTCTTCTTCAGTAGAAGCATCAACAGCTGACAAAGCATCATCTAAAATTAAAATTCGTGGTTTTCTGATAATTGCTCTTGCTAATGCAATTCTCTGCCTTTGACCTCCAGAAAGACCATATCCCCTCTCACCAACTTTAGTTTCATATGATTCTGGAAGTTGTGAAATAAATTCATGCGCTCTGGCTATTAATGCAGCAGTTTCAACTTCCTTTTGTGAAACTTTCTCTGAACCAAGTGATATATTTTCTCTTGCTGTATTGGAAAAAAGAAAACTTTCTTCAAAAGCTAAACTAACATTACTCCTCAACTCATCAAGTTTAAGTTGTGTAATATCTACACCATCAATCTCAATACTTCCAGACTCAGCTTCATATAATCGTGGCAACAAGTAAGCTAAAGTCGATTTACCAGAACCAGTTGCTCCAACAATGGCTACTGTTTTCTTACCTTCAATTTCAAAAGAAAGATTATCAAAAATTTTGTCATTTCCATATTTAAAAGTAATATTTTTGAAACTTAAGCTACCATTTCCATCTTTTGGTAGGCTTTTTGTCTCTAGGCTATCTATTATCAATGGCACTTCGTTAAGTAATTCCAAAATTCTGTTTCCAGCTGCAACACTTGATGGGATCTCAGACAAAAACCAAGCTGTTATTCTTAAGGGCCAAACAAGTAAGATTACATACTGAGTAAACGCAATAAATTCACCAAGGGAAACAAAATTATTGATTGATAAATATCCTCCAAGCACAAGAACAAATAATGTGATGAACATTGGAATTAGTTCAAATAAAGGCACAAATCTTGTTCTTAGTCTTAAATATTCCAAGGATGTTTCGTAGATATTATTAATTGCTCCATCAACTTTTTCTGATGCAAGTTCTTCGTTACCAAACGCTTTAACAACTCGGATTCCACCCAACTGTTCTTCAACCTCTGTTGTCATTCTTGCTTCAGCTTCTTTAACTTTTAAAGAAACTCCCATTGCTTTTGATGAAAAACTAGAAGCTAGCCATAGTACTGCTGGAATTGATAATAGAACTAATCCACCAAGTGGAAGACTTAGACTTAATAACGTGACACTAAGGATAATTAATAACAATATATTGGCTGTTGCAAGTGGGGCAATTGCAAACGCTAATCTTACCTGGGAAGCGTCACTTGAGGCTCTTGCCATTAATTCACCAGTAGGCACTCTATCGTGATAATTAAAAGCAAGTTTTTGCATGTGAGTAAAAATTCTATTTCGAATTCCTGCTTCAACATTATATGAAACATGCATCCCATAGTATCTTCTGGTTCCTATTGAAATAGCCCTTACGTATCCAGCTAAAACCATAAACGAGATAAGAATTACTAGAATGCTATTATTTTTAGAAACTATTCCATCATCAATAATTCTTTTTATCAAATATGGCTGAACAATAACTAAAAAAACCCAAGCCGTTGCTGAAACCATTGAAATTGTAAAATTTCTTTTATTTTCTTTTATGCTTTCAACGTAGAAACCTAAAGCTTGTTTAAATTCCGGTGTTTTAAAAACTTTAAACATACTTTTTCATCTTATATAAGTTTGAAATTAAAAATTTTTTTGAAAGCTTAGTTTGTGCATTATTTCACAAGCATATTATCTTATTTGTATGGTTGATTTGTTAGATAAAAAAATTGAAAACGTTTTAGATTCAGCTGACAGAATGTTTATTGCAACTAGTGTTGGCGGAAACTCCTCAGGAGCCTCAGTATTTTTTAGCAGAGATGGTGAAGATTTAGTATTTTTCACTTTCCACCCTACAAGAAAAGCAGAACAGATTAGATTAAATCCTCGGGTTCACGTTGTTATTTGGCCAAAAGGACAAGAAGGTATAGAAGGACTACAAATCGATGGCGAGTGCTACAAAATTAAAGATGAAGAAGAAAAAAAGCGTGCATATGAATTAGTGCTTGAAACTACTGAAGCTTTTAAAGAATTTATGGAAGATGAATTTCTTATTAAGAATGATGTTGTTGGCTATTACAGAATTAAACCAACAACAATTAAATATGTTAATTTTTATCAAGATGAAAAGTTTGAGTGGAAAACATATCCTGCAAATAAAACATCGGCTTTAAAAATGGCATTAAAACTTGGATTAAAAAGAGTTGGCCTTTGGTTAAGAACAATCAGAGCGCCTTTCCTGACAGCAACTTTTGCTCCAATTTTTATTGGTGCTGCTGTAGCTTGGAGTGACATTAAAGAAGCCGGATTAACCACTTCATGGTCGTGGAAAATGTTTTGGCTTGTTCTAGCTGGTGCTTCACTTGCTCAAATTGCTACTAACTCTTCAAATGACTACTTTGACCATACTTCAAACGCAGATGAAATTAACAAAGTTGCTAGCCCTTTCAATGGTGGCAGTAGAGTTATACAGGTTGGACTTATGACACCTGGTCAAGTTTTAATAACTGCACTTTTAAGTATTGCAGGAACTATTGCAATTGGTTTGTATTTAAATCTTCAAATTAGCGGGGCTGTGTTTGGAAATACTCCAATTTTATGGACCGGAATTCTTGGTACTTTTCTAGCCCTTGGATATACCGGAGATCCAATAAGACTAGGCTATAAAGGCTTTGGAGAGATAGCTATTGCCCTAGGATTTGGTCCGGTTATGGTAATGGGTGCCCATTATGTTTTGACTGCTCCACTACATAACAATGTATTATCTTCATGGAATTGGGTTGAAGCTTTAGTTGCATCAGTTCCAATAGCAATTCTCGTTATGCTGATTGTTTGGATTAATCAATTCCAAGACGCACCATCTGATGCTGCTGTAGGTAAAAATACTTGGGTTGTAAGAACAGCAGAAAAAGGTGAGTGGATGAAGCTTGAAAAACCACTTAAACTTTATAAGCAATTTATGATTGAAGCTTTTATTTCAGTAGCAATCATTGGATCTTTGAGCTTCTTTACGGATTTTGGTACACCATATGCTTTTATTGCTTTGCTTCCGCTTTTCTTAGTTTGGAAAGCTTTCAAAATGGCTGATGAGTGGATGATAAAGTGGAACAATGCTAATGCAGACAGACAAAAAGTACCATATGAACTACTTTTAGTTAATGTCTCAACTATTGGAATACATTTCTTAACTGGAATTTTGTTAACAGTAGCTTATATTCTTTAATTGTCTAGCTCTGCTAATTTTTCAAACATATATAAGTCATACGACTTTATTAATAAAATTCTCACTTTAGGTTATGACACTGTTTGGAGAAAAAAAGCAGTTGATCTAATTATTGGCAAAAAAATATTAGATTTAGGAAGCGGAACCGGTGCATTATTTAATCTCATGAGTGAATTTGAAGTAACTGCAGTTGATCCAGATGAAAATATGCTTAAGTTAAATAAATTTAAAAAAAAACTAGTAAGCAAAGCTGAGTATTTACCTTTTGAAGATAATTCTTTTGATAGCGTAATTTGTACATTTGTTTGGAGAAATCTTGATGATACTAATAAAGCATTGGATGAAATTAGAAGAGTTTTAAAACCAGATGGAAAGTTTATTTTGCTAGATATGACAAGACCAAAAAATAAATTTCTAACTTTAATTCACTTTTTTGGAACTTTTATAGTGACTTTATTAATTGGAATTATGACTCTTAATTTAAAAGAATATCAATTCTTACACAAATCATTGGATAAATATTCTCAACCAGAAAATGATCTTACTAATAATCCTTTCAAAACTTTTAAAATTTACAGAATGGGAATATTTGGTTTCGTTTATTTAGCTGAATTTACTGGTTAATAAGTAAATTAATCAATACAGTGATTTGATCAGGTGTTAACTTTCCTGTAACTCTATTTACAACTTTTAAATCCTTATCTAAAGTCACCCAGTAAGGAAATGCATTTAAACCGTATACTGTTCCAATTTCTCTATCCAAGTCATAGATTTGAGTTTCCGACCAACCTTCTTCAACTAACCAGTCGTGAGGAGGATAATTATCACGAGATCTATCAATAGATGTAAGAATACCAATAACCTCAACATCTGCTGGAAGACCGAAAGTATCTATATACTCTTGAACAATTGGTACTTCTGCTTGGCAGTGAGGACACCAGTGAGCTAAAAATAGTAAAATCTTGGACTTACCATTTTTTTCTAATGATATAATCTCAGAGTTTTGATCTGGTCCAGAAAATAAAGGAGCTTGCAACCCAACTGAGATATTAATATCGTTTTCACCAGCATATTCAGGTAATGCATCTCCAGATATAGTTGTTTCACCTTCAGGTAAATTACCATCTAATGGTTCATCTACTAAGCTGACACCAATAGCAACTGCTAAACCAACAACTAATACAATTGCTCCACCTATGATAAAGTTTTTATTCATTAATTTTTTTCCTTGATAAATCATAATACAAAAGAGATAAAAATATTGTTAAAAATCCACTAGCAGCCATTACGGGAATACTTATAAAACCGAAAATATTTACATACTTTAAGTTACACGGTACGTCAATAGCACATGAACCACCGGATCCTCCACCATTTTGAAGATATATATGATAAATTCCAATAAAGAACCCAACAAAACTAAAATATCCTAACTTCATAAATTTAGAATTAAACAATCCAATAAATAGAAAAATTGCTAAAGGATACATTATGTATCTTTGATACCAGCAAAATTTACATGGAATAAATCCAACCACTTCCGAATATATCAAACTTCCAATCATTGAGAATACTGCGACACTTGTGGCATAGTTATAGAGTTGATCTGAAATTACTTCAGGTAATTTAAATCCAAATATTAATGCATATAGTAATGCGAGGCTAATAAGCCAAGAAATAAAAGTAAAAAAACCAAATAATGTGTTGAAGAAAGAGATTAAATCCATATTAAATATTACCTCATAAAAAACAATAGGCGGCTGAGCCGCCTATTGAAACTTTTAAAATTAATTTTTTAAGCTTTTTCACCTGACTTTATTCGAGCCATACCTAATACTAAAACACCTAGACCAATTTTATTAATCATGTCAGCGATTGTATATAGTAACTCTCTTAAGTCTCCTAAATCCCCACCTACTAAAGGTGCAAGATAACCTACAGGATAAATTACCCAACCAACAAGTATAAGTTGTTTAATTTTTTCAAACTGTTCTGATTCTGCAGCTTTTAAGTCGCCACCTTCTGCTTGTAATGCTCTTAAAATGTAAACATAAGCAGCCATAGAGACAACAAATCCTATCCAATATTGTTGTGAACCAGCACTTGCTGTTTCACCATAATAACCAGCACCAATCATTACAACTGCTGCAAGTCCCCAATTTTTGAATTTTGCTGCTGCTACTGCTCCAACTGATGTTACAGCAATTACTTCAACAAGCATAAGTGGAACTGTTAATATCCAGTCAACATATCTTAACGGAGTATCAAAATCTCCTGAAGCAAATGAAACTGTCATTTTTTGGTAATGATACCAAGCTATACCAGTTACAATTGCAGAGACATAAACTCCTCTTCTCCATTTTGGATCGACTTCTCTTGATGACATTAGTAAAAATACTGTACCAGCCAGCATTGCTACAGTTGCAACCATAAAGAGTCTATAAGTTAATTCAGCCATTTAGCTATCTCCTTAATTTTTTTTGTTGGTTTCCCATATAACTTAATTATAAAAAATTGATTTAATTGTGAATTAATTTTTGAATTTTTTAAAAAATTTTTGTAACTTATTTTTTAAAATTGATATCAATAATTTTTATTTCCCCATTTTTCTAAATAGGGAGTTAGATTAAATTTTCTTGCTGCAGAGTCTGAAGTCATGTATCTAATTTTTCCATATATTTTTCGCTCTGGTCCCCAAGCTCGATCATATCTTCCTAGTATCCAAAAAACTCCTGAATAAGAATTTGGATCTCTGCCATCTAGTGAGTAACGATCATTTAAAGTAATCATATAGGAAAGTGCAGTCTGTGGATTTGGAGACCATTCAAGAATTTTTTTTCCCCACAACATTCTTAAATAATTTTGAATAATACCTTCATCCCTTAACTGATTTTGTGCAGCATTCCATATTTCATCATGAGTTCTCGAAAATTCAAACTCATCTAAAGAATAGAGATATTCTCTTTCATCATTTGAATGTTCTTCAAGCGTCCTTATAGCCCACTCTGGAAGTGAAGTATATTGATTGTAATTAGCTCGCCTAACACAAGTATGATAACCAAGCTCTCTCCAAGTGATTAATTCGTCCATAAAACTTTCAAAGTTGATTGAACCTCCCCACCAGCCTTCTCTCCTGCCTACCATTTTTGGTTCGATAGTCGCTGGGCTCCATGAATCAAGTTTTGAAATTTTATCAAATACTTCGTGGGTTGATATTTGTCCAAAATGAAAATAAGGTGACAGACCACTTGCAGCATTTTTGGATGGATCACTTCTGTACTGGGCATAATCTCTAAATCCAACGTTCATAAAGTTTTCTAATTTTTTCTGAGCGTTGGAGTATCCACCTCTTATGCTGCTAATAGTGATTGATTTATCAATATTTAATTCATCAAGAAATAAATCAATATTTGTATTTTCAAAATCGAATAAACTCCATTTAGCTAATACATCTTTAATAGAGCTCTTATCAAATTTTTGATTTAGTGTGCTAATGGGGTTCTCTAAAGGTGTTTCAACTAAAAAGTCTTCGAGATTTTTATGCAAGTAACGCCTAAAATCATGAGCTCTGATATATTCTTTCTCTGAAAGTCTAATTGGAACTAATCCATTTGAATCTACTAATTCATATCTGCAATGCAGTTCACCTGATGCTTTAGCTGTCATTTGCGGTACAAAATACGTTGGATAATCATCTGTTACTACAACCGATGCTTTTTTAGAGAGTTCTGATAATAAACCATCGAATTCCCGAGCATTTTTTTCAACAAAGGGGTAATAAAATACTTTAGAACCCTTTGTACTTT
>JAQCEB010000030.1 GCA_027729925.1 Actinomycetota bacterium | reverse complement strand
AGAGCAACGGACTCTTAATCCGCAGGTTCGGGGTTCAAGTCCCCGGCGACCCACGCGACATTTTAGCGGATGTGGCGGAACTGGTAGACGCGCTGGATTTAGGATCCAGTGAGCATTGCTCGTGGAGGTTCGACTCCTCTCATCCGCACTAGAAATTACTTATATTTCAACTACCATTTCTGTTGAGTAGGCAGTGGCAAAAATTTTTTTATTTGCATCTTCCAAAACTCCTCTAACAAAAATTACTTTTCTACCAATTTTTTCTATTATTGCAGTTGCCGTTACTTCACCAGTATCTTTATTCATTGGTCTTAGATAGTTAACCCTGATATCAGTTGTCATAGTCAAAAAACCTTTATTTAGCTGACAATTTGCAGAAATGCTATTACATGAGTCTAATATTGTAGCAGCTAAACCTCCATGAACAGTTCCTAGTGGGTTGTAATGAAACTCTTCTGGTGTTACTGAAAAAGAAACTTGTCCAAGTTCATCGATTGAAATTTTCGAAAAACCCATCAAAGCTCCCATAGGAACATTAAGAAGTGGAAAATTTAAAAAGAATTTTCTTCTTTCTGTTTTGTCTAAATTTACAAGTTGATCAAGAGCTTTTTCTGACAATTCCCATTGATATCTGCGTTCATTCATCATCAGTTTGTGTTGCTCTGTTTTGCAATTCAGAAACTATATCTGCATTTGCTAGTGTTGTAACATCACCTAATTTTCTCTCTTCGGAAATATCTTTAAGTAACCTTCTCATAATTTTTCCACTTCTTGTTTTAGGTAAGTCTGGTGTGATAACAATACTTTTTGGTTTAGCAATTGGACCTATTTTATCGCTTACATGTTGTCTTAATTCTTTAATTAAATTTTCATCACCTTTTTCAGTACCTATTAAGGAAACAAAAGCTGCAATAGCTTCTCCTGTTATTTCGTCTTTTCTACCTATAACAGCCGCCTCAGCAACTTTTTCGTGACTAACAAGAGCACTTTCAACTTCTGCAGTAGATATTCTATGGCCAGAAACATTCATAACGTCATCTACTCTTCCAAGTAACCAAATATAACCTTCTTCATCATATTTAGCTCCATCTCCAGCAAAATATAGTCCTTCATGTTGTGACCAGTATGTATCAATATAGCGTTGATCATCTCCATATACAGTCCTTAACATTGATGGCCAAGGAGATTTAATTGCTAAAAATCCTCCTTCACCTTTTCCAACTGGATTGCCTTCATTATCAATGATTAGTGATTCAATTCCTGGCAAAGCTCCACATGCAGATCCAGGTTTTGTACTTGTTACACCTGGGAGAGGAGAAATCATTATAGATCCAGTTTCAGTTTGCCACCATGTATCAACAATTGCGCATTTTTCGCCACCAATATACTTATGATACCAAACCCATGCTTCGGGATTTATTGGCTCCCCTACAGTTCCTAGTAATCTAAGTGAAGATAAGTCATGAGCTTGAGGATGTTCAATTCCCCACTTCATAAAAGCACGAATAGCTGTAGGTGCAGTATAAAAAATATTTACTTTGTATTTTTCAATTATGCTCCATAATCTTTTTTCATCTGGAGCATTTGGAGCACCTTCATACATAACGCTTGTAGTTTTATTTGATAAAGGTCCATAAACAATATAACTGTGTCCAGTTACCCAACCACAATCAGCCGCACACCAGTAAATATCATTTTCCTTAATATCAAAAACTTCATAATGAGTAGTTGCTACTCCAGTTAAATACCCAGCTTGGGTGTGAACTATACCTTTTGGTTTAGCAGTAGTTCCTGATGTGTAGAGAATGTACAACATATCTTCTGCATTCATAATTTCTGGTTTACAAACAGCTTCCTCATTTTCTGTTAATTCGTGATACCAATGATCTCTACCAAACTCCATATTTATTTCATGTTGAGTACGTTTAACAACAATCACATTTTCTATATAATTAGTTAGTTTTAAAGAACCATCAACGTTTGCTTTAAGAGGTACAATTTCTCCTCTTCGCCATGCACCATCCGCTGTAATCACTAATTTTGCTTCAGCATCGTTTATCCTATCAGCTAAAGCTTCTGAAGAAAAACCACCAAACACAACAGAATGTACAGCCCCTATTCTTGCACACGCAAGCATAGAAACTACTATTTCTGGAGTCATACCTAAATAAATTGCAACTCTATCTCCTTTTTTAACATTTAGTTTTTTTAAGGCATTTGATAATTTACAAACTCTCTCATATAAGTCTCTATAAGTAATTACCTGAGTATCACCTGGCTCACCTTCCCAGTAAAATGCAACACGATCACTATCAGTTTCTAAATGTCTATCTAAACAATTGTATGATAAATTTAATTCACCATCTTTAAACCATTTAAAAAAAGGAGGATTCGAGTCATCAAGTACTTCTGTCGGTTCTTTGAACCAGGTAATTCTATTAAGTGCTTGCTCTTTCCAAAAATCTAACCTATCTTTATTAGCTTTTTCGAACCATTCATTAGTAGCATTTGCGTTACTTGAAAGTACATCTGATGGTTTAAATTTTCTATCTTCTTTTAATAAATTTTCAATTTTTTCAGACATTTGTGACTCCTATAACTATAAATTATATTTTGAGAAGTATGAAAAATCTAATGGTTATTAATTAAATAATAATTAAATCCATCACATAATGCATTCCAAGAAGCATTTATGATATTATTGTGAACACCAATTGTACTCCATTTAACTTTTGAATCTGAAAATTCTATAAGTACACGTGTTTTTGCAGCAGTCCCATCAGAAGAATCTATAATCCTAACTTTATAATCAATAAGTTTTACTTTATTAATTATCTGATAATCTTTTTCTAAACAATACTTTAATGCTTTACTTAATGCATCTACTGGACCAACCCCTTCACCTGTTTTGACATAACGATTGTTACCAACATTCACTTTACATACTGCTTCAGAAACTACTTCTTCATCCTGTCTTCTTTCAGAAAATACCCTATAACTTTCAAATTGAAAATAATCAGGTACATGTTTTTTTATTTTTTTCATTAATAAATATAATGATGCATCAGCTGCTTCAAATTGAAAGCCATAATGCTCCAACTTTTGAACTTCTTCAATTAATTTTTTTGCATCGGTGTTGTCAAAATTTAATCCAAATTCCTCTGCTTTTGTTATTACACTTGCCCTTCCAGCAAGTTCGGAAACTGTAGTTCTTGTATAATTTCCAACTAGTTTTGAATCAATATGTTCATATAGAGAACTATCTTTGGCCATACCTGAAGCATGAAGACCAGCCTTATGAGTAAATGCTGATGACCCAACATATGGATGTCTAGAATCAATTTTTACATTTACTAGTTCAGCAATATGATTAGCAGTCTGAGTTAATTTTTTTAAATTCTCTAAATTAATTGTTTCGTAGTTTTGCTTGAGAGAGAGATTGGGAATTAAAGTACATAAATCTGCATTTCCTGTTCGCTCTCCATAACCATTGATAGTCCCTTGAACATGTGTTATTCCCAATTCAACTGCAACCATTGAATTAACAACTGCACATCCATTATCATTCTGAAAATGTACACCAAAATTTTGATTTGGATATATTTTTCTTATTTCTGAAATTATATCTCTTACTTCAAGCGGTAAAGTTCCACCATTAGTGTCACAAAAAACAAAACACTCAACACCTGAATTTACTACTGCATTTAGGACTTCTAAAGTAGTATTTTTATCCTCTTTGTATCCATCAAAAAAATGCTCTGCATCAAAAAATACTTTTTTATTGTGTTCTTTTAAAAAATTAACAGTATCGACCGCCATTGATATCGCATTTTCCACATTAGTTTGAAGAGCCTTAGTTATATGAAGTTTTGAAGACTTACCAACGATACAAACATATTCTGTTCCAGAGTTAAGTAATGCTGCTACCTGATTATCTTCATCAACTTTAATATTGAGTTTTCGTGTAGATCCAAAACTCACTAACTTAGCGTTTTTTAAGTTAAGTTCTTTTTTTGCAGTTTCAAAAAATTCTTCTTCTTTTGGAGATGCACCTGGCCAACCACCCTCAATATAAGAAACACCTAAGTCATCAATTAATTTAGCAATTTCAATTTTATCTTTTACAGAAGGCGATATGCCCTCTTGTTGAAAGCCATCTCTTAAAGTTGTATCAAATATTTCAATTTTCATAATTTAAAAAAAAACCCTTGCAAGGCAAGGGCAACAACGTTTTAAACGTTGCCACTAAACAATAATTATAATTTTTTTCATTAGGTAAATCTTAGTTCTTTTTAACAGGATGTCTAACAAAATAATTTATTAGAAAAATTATTACAATAACGATTAATGCAATGGTTTCTGTAGATAAAATAGGTTTAGTTCTGGTAATTAATTGAAAAGATTTAATTGATAAACCATCATTTTCAAAAATAATTGTGTTGTCTACAATATTTTCTATTTTTGGCTCAATAATACTTCCAGGAACTTGAAGGCTAAACATTCCTTCAAATATATTCTTAAATCCTTCTAAATTTTCTTCATCTGTAACAAAAATTTCAGCAAATTTTCCACTAATTATAAATTCTCTTTCATTTGATAAAAAATTAATTTCTTTGACTGGCAACAATAAAAGTGCAGTATTTTCCTCAGATTTTAATAATTCAAGTTGAAGTAAAAATTCATCTGTATCAGCGAATGTATTCCTCACAAGAATACCTAAATAATCTCCTTCTTGATAAATGCTTGAGCCGAATCCTTCCGGCAAATTTGATAATATTGAATCTAGTCCACCAATTGAAGACTGCCCTGTGTCAAGCGCGTAAAGTTGAGCTTCTTGATCAATTAATACTGCTATTGAATAGTTTCCAGATAAATCATCATTAAATTTGATTTTCATATCCCATTTAACTTCACAAGCTGAAAAAATCATTAAAACTAATAAATACTTAATAACAGATTTATATTTCATTTATTTTTTTCACCAACTTAACCGAAGCTATATTTCTATGGCTAATTTTTGATTTTTCTTCAATATCTAACTCAGCTAAAGTTTTACCATTAACTTCAAATATTGAATCATAACCAAATCCATTAGTACCTCTAGGTTCTAAAATAATTTTGCCATGAAGTTCTCCAAATGTTGTAATAAGATCATACCCGTTATAAAAACACAAAACTGTTTGAAATTTAGCGGCATAATTTGCACGATTTTGCATTAAATTTATAAGTTTTTCTATGTTATCTCTATCCGAAGCATTTTTGCCAGCAAATCTTGCTGAAAGTACTCCTGGTTTACCATCAAGTTCTTCAACAAATAATCCTGAGTCATCAGAAATTACTGGACATTTAAAAAATTCAAAATACTCTTTAGCTTTTTTAATCGCATTTTCTTCAATAGTTTCCTGATCTTCAATAACTTCTAAAACTTCATCTTCCGTATATAAAAAATGTTTGTCAGAAAATTGATTAAAAATTTTTGAAATTTCAGCTTTTTTAGCATTATTTTGACTTGCAAAAAGAATTTTCATCTGTACTAATTTTGTATTTTAAATATTTCAACAATACTGTCTTTTGCTAAATTAAATAAATCGTCTAATTTTTCCTTTGAAAATGGTTTTCCTTCGGCGTTTCCTTGTATTTCTAAAATATCAAAACTTTCATCTAAAACTATATTTAAATCGACCTCTGCTTTTGAATCTTTTTCATAATCTAAATCAGCAAATATTTCACCATTAACAATTCCTACAGAAATTGCACCTACTTTACTTGTAAGAGGATTCTGCAATAATTTTTTATCATTGACCATTTTTGTAAAAGTATCGTTTAAAGCTATCCAAGCTGCGTTGATTGATGCTGTTCTTGTGCCGCCATCAGCTTCTAAAACATCACAATCAACAGTAACTGAGTATCCGTTTAAAATATATAAATTACATACTGACCTTAAAGATCTTCCTATCAACCTAGAAATTTCTTTAGATCTTCCCCCTTCATATGATTTTCTTGAAATTCTTTTATCAGAAGATCCAGGTAGCATATTATATTCTGCAGTTACCCAGCCTTTATCAGAGTTATTTAACCATTCTGGCACCCTATCGGTTATTGACACTGTAACTAAAACTTTTGTTTTGCCTGATTCGTACAAAACAGAGTTCTCAACTGAGCTCACAAAATTCTTAGTTACTTTAATATCACGTATCATGGTGAAAGCCTTTCTATTTCCCAACCTGTAGGCTTTTGAGTATAACAAAATCTATCATGAGTTCTATTTTTTCTGCCTTGCCAAAACTCCCAATAATTAACTTGAATTTCAAAACCTCCCCAAAATTCAGGTCTTGGTATTTCATTATCACTAAAATTTTTCTCTAGTTCTTCAATTTTATTCGTTATCACTTCTCTATTATCAATTACTGAACTTTGATTTGAAGCCCAAGCGCTTAACTGACCTCCTCTTGGTCTTGTAGCAAAATAATCATCTGAAATTTTCTTGTTAGTTTTTTTTGCTAATCCTTGAAATCTTACCTGTCTATGGATCTCTGCCCAATAGAAAATCCCGGATACATTAGGATTTGAAAGTATCTCTTGCGCTTTTGGACTCTCATAATGTGTATAAAAAATTAATTTATCTTCAATAATATTTTTGAATAAAACATAACGTGATCTCGGCTTGCCTTCAAAAGAGGTGGCCAAAACCATAGCATTAGGTTCATAAATTTTAGTTTCAATCGCACTATCTAACCAGTTTGTAAATTGCATAATTGGATTCTTATTTAAATCTTCAATTAATAATTCTGAATCGCTATATTCGTTTCTTAACTCTTTAATTTTTTCAGATAAACTATCCATTAACTTGCTTTTATATAATTTAAAGCAGAGCCACTTTCAAACCATTTTATTTGTTCATCGGATAAAGAATGGTTAGCAATAATTTCAACGATTGATCCATCAGCTTTCTCGATTACTAATATTACAGAACTGCCTGGACTTAACTGTTCAAGGTTAGTTATTTTAATTTTGTCATTTTGTTCAATCTTGTCATAATCGTTTTTATTCGAAAAAGTAAGTGGAAGTATGCCTTGTTTTTTTAAATTAGCCTCATGAATTCTTGCAAAACTTTTAACTAAAACAACCCTACATCCTCTAAATCTTGGTTCCATAGCTGCATGTTCTCTTGAGGAGCCTTCTCCATAGTTTTCATCTCCTACAGCTATCCAATTAATTGAGTTCTCATGATAATGTTTAGCCAAATCAGGTAATGGCATTACTTGATTGTTCAGTGTGTTAATACCTGTCCCGGATTCATTGGTAAACGCATTATTAACTCCAATAAATAAATTCTGTGAAATGTTTTCTAAATGTCCTCTAAATTTTAACCATTTTCCAGCTGGTGAAATATGGTCAGTTGTGCATTTGCCAACAGCTTTCATAAGAACACGCATTTCCAAATAATTATCAGCACTAAAAGCGTCAAAAGGCTTTAAAACTTGAAGTCGATCAGAGCTTTGATCAATAATAATTTCAACTTCATTGCCCTCAACTGGTTGAATGAATCCTTCACGAGTGTTGGAAAAACCTTCTAGAGGCAGCTCTTCTGCGAAAGGTGGAGTAAGCTTAACTTCTTCACCTCTTTCATTAATTAGAGAGTCATTTAAAAAATCAAAATCTAAAGAACCGCCTAAAGCTAATCCGATTACTGACTCAGGTGATCCAATAAACGATAAGGTTTCTTTATTTCCATCATTTCTAGCAGGAAAATTTCTATTGTATGAAGAAACAATTGTATTAGTTTCTCCTTCATAAATATCATCTCTTTTCCATTGACCTATGCATGGCCCACAAGCATTTGCTAATACAGTTGCACCTATAGCTTCTAAATCTTTAAGATATCCATCTCTTTCAATCGTGGCCCTTGTAACTTCTGAACCAGGGGTAATCATTAAAGGAACTTTTGATTTTAAACCTTTTTTTGCAGCTTCTCTAGCAATAAACGCTGCTCGACCAATATCTTCATAAGAAGAATTTGTACAGGAACCAATTAATGCGTTTGATATTTTTACTGGATAATTATTTTCTAAAGCATCTGCTTTTAACTTTGAAATTGGGCGAGCTAAGTCTGGAGTGTGCGGTCCAACTATATGAGGAACTAGTTCGTCAAGGTTGATTTCAATGACTTGATCAAAATATTTTGCAGGGTGATCAATTACTTCC
>JAQCEB010000029.1 GCA_027729925.1 Actinomycetota bacterium | reverse complement strand
TCTTTTTCCTTGGGGTAATCCAGATCTATCAAATTGGAAATCACTAAATTCTATTACTTTAAAATTTTCAGGTCAGACTTCAACAACATGGACCTGGACCGGATCTAATTATGTAAGAACATATTATGATGCTTATCAAAATTCAAATAACAATAATCAACATTTTTGGATTGATAGTAGTGGAAACACTGCTCAGATATCTACAACTACAGTTATCGCTTTATTTTGTGAACCTTATATTCATCCACTACAGTTACCATCAGTAAAAACTGTAGGAGAGGGTAGAGCAATAATTATGCATGGTGGAAAGTATCTTGATGCTAAATGGAAGAGAGGTTCTGAGATTGATCCTTTTCATATAGTTGATGCAAATGGAAATAATTTATATATACCTGCTGGTAAACCATGGATATCTTTAGTTCCTTCAACTTTTTTGCCTTCTTTAAATAATTGACTTTACTTTATACCTATTGAAGTGGTAATCTAATAATGCGTTTCAATTAAGTGTGATACGCAGCCCTGTTGGGAAGCCCTCTTTTTGGGGGCTTCCGTTTTTTTTGGAGAAATTTATATGATAAATGCTGTCGAAGCTTCAAACGTAACTAGAAAATATTTTAAAAGAGGTAAAAAAGATAAAATTGCTCTTGATGATGTTTCATTAAATATTCCTAAGGGTAGCTTTTATGGACTTCTTGGTCCAAATGGTGCTGGTAAATCAACTTTAATAAGAATATTTTCAACACTCTTGCTTCCTTCAGAAGGAAAAGTTTCCGTTCTAGGTTATGATGTTAAAACTCAAGCTTCAGAAATTAGATGGAAGATATCCTTAGTTGCAGGTGGGGAAATGTCTGGATACGGACTTCTTACTGTTTATGAACAACTTTGGATGTTTGCAATGTTTAATGGACTTACCAATAAAGAAGCAAAAAATAATATAAATTCACTACTTGAAATAGTTGGTTTAAATGAATCAAAGAATACAAAATTATCTGAACTTTCTACTGGAATGAGGCAGAAAATGAACTTAGTAAGAGGTTTAATGAGTAATCCAGAAGTTCTGTTTTTGGATGAACCAACTTTAGGATTAGATGTTGAAATTGCAAGAGATGTAAGAAATTATTTAAAAATTTGGATGAAAGAAGGTAATGGAAATAGAACAGTTTTACTAACAACACACTATATGCAAGAGGCAGAAGATTTATGCGACACAATCTCTATTATTGATGAAGGAAAAATACTTCATACCGGTACTGCTGATTTCCTTAAGGATAAATCAAATTTTGATTTTAAATATATCGTTAAATTTTCAAAAGATATTGAAGTTGGATTCAAAGTTGAAAATCTTAAATTCGAATATATAGATCTTAAAACTATTGAGGTATATATTGAAGATTCAAAGAAGAATGAAGAAATTTTTAATAAATTAAAAGATTTAAGCAATGTAATATCAATATCTCTTCATAGGCCTAATTTAGAAGACACATTTCTTGCTCTGACAGGTAAGCAGTTAAATGAAAAAATATAATTATAAGTTCCTATTAAGAACTGTTTACGGTAGAGCTTATCCAAGAATTTTTGGAACTATTAGGCAACCTTCATGGATATTTTTTGAGATTTTACTTCCAGTACTTTCTATTATCGCATTTATTTATGTATTGAGAAGTTTTAATGCAAAACCAGAATTTGAATCTTTTGCAGTGATAGGCGGCTCTATGATGGCAATATGGTTCAATGTTGTTTTTGGTATGGCATTGCAATTACGATGGGAAAAAGAAGGTGGAAATTTAGAAATATATATAACAAGTCCAACAAAGCTTTCTTGGATACTTCTTGGAATGATGTTTGGAGGAGGTTTAGCAACTTCACTATATTCAATTTCTGTATTTACAATATCTTCATATTTGTTTGGAACTTCATTTCTATGGTCAAACTGGTATAAAGCAATATTAATTTTTATCAGTTGTGTTGTGTCTTTATATGCAGTAGGTATGAGTTTATCTTCTTTATTTTTAAGGTTTGGTAGAAGTTTTGAGTACTATTTAGAATTAGCAAATGAACCTATACACTTTTTATCTGGATCTTATTATCCGATTTTTTCTGTAAACATAATTTTTGGTTTATTTTGTAGTTTAATTCCTATAACTCTTGGAATTGATGGTTTAAGGCAAGTACTTGTTTTAAGTGAGTATCCAACTTTTATTGATTGGAGATTAGAAACATTAATAATGATTTTATATGCTTTTATTGCATTAAGATTTGCAAAATTTACTCTTGCTTGGATGGAAAAATCAGCTCGAGAAAAGGGTACACTAACTTTAAAATGGCAATAAAGAATCGAAACTTAAAGAAAGGAATTTATTCATCCTTTTTAATTGGTTGGAGAATTGAAACAAACTGGGGAAAACCATTCTCTGTTCTCTTAGTCAGAACTGCCCGGCCAATTTCATCAGCACTAATCTTAAGTTTTATGTACACCATAACTTCACAAGGCACACAAAAAGAAGATCTTTTATGGGTTTTAATTGGTATTAGCACTTGGGGTTTTGTCCAAAATCAAGTTGAGTTTATGTATTGGGCAATTGTTTCCGAGAGAGAGTGGTTGAGAAATATTAAAAATGTAATAATTAGCCCAACACCTTTTATTGTATATTTAACAGGTAGATCAAGCGCTGGTCTTCCTTTTGGTCTATTTAGCTTTACAGTAATTCTTTTAACCTCAAATCTTCTTCTTGATTTAGGTATAAAATTTAGTACTATCTACTTTCCTTATTTATTCTTAGCAATAATTTTAAGTTTCATTATTTTATTTTTTTTAGGATTATTAACAGCAGGAATAACTCTAAGTACTCCAAAATATCCTATAGGAGTAGGTGAAGCTTTAGTTGGAGTTCTTTATCTTATTTCAGGTTCAATTGTTAGACCTGAAATATTACCTAATATATTTCAAAATATATCAATAAACTTGCCACTGTCTCATTTAATAAATTTATATAGATATGCGCTTTCACCTTCTTTTAGAACAGCTTCTTATGATTGGAATGCTTTAATATTTACAGGCTTAATATTTTCAATATTTGGATTTTTAATATATTCTTTTTCATTCTATCGAGCAAGATCTAACGGTAAAATTGATCAGCAAACTATGTATTAAATTTTTTCAGCTAAAATTTCCGAGGTATTACCCCATACAATATCAGGAATGTATGCAATAAGATAAGAGCAACCTTCAGATTCGTACTCATCTAATTTTTCAAAAACTTCTTCTTTGACGCCTATTAAAGGTCTTTTGTAGAAATAATCTTCTGGAATATTAGAGTAAGAGGCTAGTTTTTTAATCTTATTATCAAGATCATTTTTATCCTCACCTATAACTACATTAGTGTGTAAAGTTCTTCCTATTGATTCATATGTACGCTCTTGTTCTTCGCAATGTTTTTTAAGAATATTTGATTTATGCTTAAATCCCTCAACATCTACGTCCCAATTACCATAATCTCCATATTTAGCTAATAGTTTTAATGTTACTTTTTCTCCGCCTCCACAAACCCACAATGGTGGATAGGGTTTTTGCAATGGTTTAGGTTGGTTAATAGCTCCAGATATTGAATAATATTTTCCTTCAAATTCAGGTAACTCTTGAGTAGTCATTAATTGATAAATGATAAGAGACTCTTCTAACATTTTAAGTCTTTCACCATCAGAGGGATATTCGTAACCGTATGCTTTATACTCATGATCATACCATCCTGCACCAATAGCATACTCTAGGCGACCACCTGATATGACATCTATGTTGGATGCTACTTTAGTTAAGTAAGCGGGGTTTCTATAAGAATTACATGTACACATTTGACCGAGTCTGACTTTTTTTGTAGTTTGTGATAAAGCAGCCATAAGTGTCCAGCATTCGTAAGTTGGATCTTGTGTGGGTTTAGGGACTGTGTGGAAATGATCATAAACCCAAATAGATTCATAATTTAAATTTTCTAATTTATTAGCAGATTCAATTATTGTATTCCATTGCTTATCTAATGGAATACCATTAAGATCCATACGCCACCCTTGAGGAACGAAACCGCCAATTTTCATATAGTTAGTATAGTGAACGATTGTTTCGATTTTTCAATATTTTAATTAGATCTGTTAAATCTTCTCTATTTTTTTTATTATTAAAATATTTAAAACCAAAAATCGAGGCAATCACTATCGATGTTAAAAGTAAGGTAGAATTCAAAACTTTTAGAATCGCTAGATTGTAACAAACAGATGCATTCATTCGAAGACTACTTTGGCCTATATATTGATCTTTATAAATTAAAATATCAATTACTGAACCGCAGTTTAATTCAAATTCTTTAAATTCTCTAAGAGATACTCCTTCATATTTAATAATTACATCACTAAATAAATAAAATATAGAAAAAAGAATTAAAAAAATTAAAAAATATATAAATTTATTTTTATTAATCACAATCTAAATACACTTTAATTAATGGATGAAATTAATTTACTAGAAAAACAACTTAATAGGATGAGATCTATGAATAGGTTTTATCACCAACAGTTTTTGTTAGATGTTCGAATATTCCTAGTTGTAGGTTTGATATTTCTATATTTTTCTTTTACTAACAATTATTCAAATTATTTATTAAATCTTTCTGCAATATTCGGAAGTGTCCTGCTTGCATTCCACGCATATTATTTAATATTTTCACGTCACTATTCAGAATATTTAGAAAAAAGAATAAACAAATTAGTAGGTAGTGATGTTTTTATTACTCATAAATTAGAAAATAATTATATGTTTCCTATTAATGATAAAAAAATTGTTGTTGCTAAAATTGGAAAAAATTTTTCATGGTTTGGGTTTGTCACTTTGTTTATTACATTTTTTGGTTTAAGTTTGTATGTCTATTCTCTGTACAATATATATTTCTTAATTCAAAATAAACTATTTACTTATTTTTCAGTTTTTATATTCTTAATTACTTTTATAATTGGCTACTGGTGGTTCATAAAGAATATAGGTGAAAAAAGATTAAAGGATGCTTATTTAAATGAAGTTTGAAAATTTTCCTGAAAAGACACTTGATCATCATCTTGGTCACGAATTAATTTCAATTGAAACAGACTACGTTAAATCTAAGTTAGTTATAACTGATAACCATAAACAACCTATGGGAGTAGTACACGGTGGAACTTATGCTTCTTTATCTGAAACAGTTTGCTCTTATGGAGCAAATTATGATCAATTAGGTACTTTTGTTGGTGTAAATAACAACACTGATTTTATCAAAAGTGCCAGCAGTGGTGATTTAATTTGTGAAGCTCGTCCAATTTCAAAAGGTAATACCTACCAATTGTGGGAATGTAAAATATTTAATAACGATATTCTTTGTGCAGTGTCAAAAGTAAGACTCCAAAAAAAAACTAAATTTTAAAATTTAAATGTTATAGTTATAAAGATTGAAAATGAAAAAATTAATACTTTTACTTATTATTTTTATTTCATGCAGTAGTGAATCCGGCACACCTGCCGTAGAAATAATTGAAAGTGAGACTACAACGATAGGAGTTGAAATGAACGATAAAACTTACACCAATGAACATCCAATGACAATTGATGTCTCAAAAAAATATACAGCGCTTATTAAAACAAATTTAGGTGATATCGAAGTCGAATTTTTCACGACAGATGCTCCAAAAACTGTAAATAACTTTATAACTTTATCAAAAGATGGATATTACGATAATGTTATTTTTCATCGAGTAATCTCAGGGTTTATGATTCAAGGCGGAGATCCCTCCGGTACAGGTCATGGAGATTATGGAAAATATCCTGGGTATGAATTTGAAGATGAACTAAATAATCAGGTTCCTTACTCTAAAGGAATTCTTGCGATGGCTAATAGAGGCCCCAACACTAACGGAAGTCAGTTTTTTATTATGCATGTTGATTATCCTTTACCATATAATTACACAATATTCGGTAAAGTTGTTGATGGTCTAGAAGTTGTTGACAAAATTGCTTCTGTTCAAACTGATTCATCGGATAAACCTTTAGATGATGTAACAATCAGTACTGTTGAAATTTTAGAGAATTAAAATAATCAAGGGTTTTACTAGTTAAGACTCCACCTGAAGTTCCCTTTGATATTTTTTTTAAGTATTTTTTTCTAAATATTTCTTTATTTAAACTTTTTATATAAGATTCGCTATATCCAGTATTTATAGATAAAACTGTAGTTATATTTTTATTAGTTAACTCAGAAGTAAATACATACAAATATGCATATAAAGCCAATAATTCATTTCTTGATGTAAATTTCCTTCTTTTAATAATGTTTTTTAATTTATTAATATTTATCGAATTAAATTTTGAATTATATGTATTTTTATAGAAGTGATTTTGATCGATTTCAGAGAATCTTCTTATCAATGTTAAAGATTTTTTATTTAAAGAGAAAATATTTAACGATCTTAAGTCAATTGAAGTAACTTGATTATTTTTTTTACTTTCAATAGTTATATTAGAAAGTAAAAGTTGATAATCATTTATGAATTTATAACGAAGTTTGGTGTAAAAGTATGAACTTAAATTATTAAATGTAATTTCTATTTCTTTTTTAATGAAAGATATTTCTATATTCTTCATAATCTAATTTTATAAAAAATTAATATTCTTTTCTCTTAATAGTAATTTGTCACTATTAAATTAACATGTAGAGTATGACAATAAACATTACTTTAACTGATGGTTCTGTAAGAGAATACAGAGAACCTGTTAATGGTTTGCAAGTTGCTTCTGATATTTCTAATAGTCTTGCAAAAGATGCTGTTTGTATTGAAGTTAATAATAAATTTTATGACTTATCTTATGCATTTACTTCTGATGTAAAAATAAGAATAGTAACAACACGTGATTTAGACGCTCTTCATATTTTAAGACATTCAGCAGCTCATATACTTGCACAAGCAGTTTTAAACTTATTTCCAGACACAAATTACGGTGTTGGACCAAGTATTGAAAACGGTTTTTATTATGATTTCAAATTTTCAAAACCATTAAGTGAAGTTGATCTATCAAATATTGAAGATGAAATGCTTAGAATTTCAAAAGAAAAACAAGATTTTGTTCGAAATACAATACCAAAAAGTGAAGCAAAAAAAATATTTAAAAATCAACCTTTTAAAATAGAGTTAATAGATTCCGCAGAATCTTCAGAAGGTGTTGAAGATAACATTGTCTCTACATATAGTAATAATAATTTTATTGACCTATGTATGGGGCCTCACATACCTAACACAGGTTTTTTAAAGTATTTTAAATTAACTAAATTAAGTGGAGCATATTGGAGAGGTGACGAAAACAATCCTCAACTTCAAAGAATCTATGGAACTGCATGGTTTGCTAAAGATGATCTTGAAAAGTATATTACACAACAAGAAGAAGCAGAAAAAAGAGATCATAGAAAAATAGGAAATGAACTAAATTTATTTACTACTGCTAACGAACTTGGTTCTGGGAATTTCTTATGGAAGCCAAAAGGAGCTATTTTACGTGATGTTATTGAAACCTACAGTAAAAATGCTCATTTAAAAAACGGATATAATTTAGTTAATACACCACATATTGGACGTTCGGTCCTTTGGGAGACTTCTGGACATTTAAAACATTATAAAGAAAATATGTATCCTCCTATTGAGCATAAAGAGAATAACGAAACTTATTATTTAAAACCTATGAATTGCCCATTTCATATACTTGTTTACAAAAGTGATATACATTCTTATAGAGACTTACCTTTAAGATATTTCGAATTTGGATCAGTTTATAGGTATGAAAAAACTGGTGTACTTCATGGATTATTAAGATTAAGAGGTTTTACGCAAGATGACGCACATATATTCTGTTCCAATGAACAAATAAATCAAGAAGTAAAAACGTTATTAAAATTTTCAATTCAACTTTTAAAATCATTTGGTTTGGAGGATATAGAAGCTGATTTATCTACTAAACCAGATAAATATATTGGAAATGAAAATGATTGGGAAATTTCAACCAATAGTTTAAAAGATTCTTTAACGGACTTAGGCATTCCTTTTATAACAGCAGAAGGGGAGGGTGCTTTTTATGGTCCAAAAATAGATCTTCATGCAAAAGATGCAATAGGTAGACGATGGCAACTCTCTACTATCCAGATAGATTTTGCGCA